>DAHVAM010000001.1 GCA_027314605.1 Microcaldota archaeon | reverse complement strand
ATTGAATGTTTTAGATTATGGCGGAAAACAAGGAGCATGTCTTCATATCAGGAGCATCAAGTAGCGGTAAGAGCACTTTAGCTAGATATTTCAGGGGGCGCGGTAAGAATGCTCACGATATTGGTGAGTTAGGAATAGGCAGATTCGTCGACCTAGAAGGTAGAGTCATACCAAGGCCAACCGGAGAGAGATGGCAACGCGCTGACGACTTTAAGTGGATCTGGGACAGAGAGCGGCTTATGGAAGTGCTTAGCGAGAATAAAGGACATGAACTGTATCTGTTTGGGGGAATTAAGGATTTGTACTTGAAAGACAATAAGACGGGATTATTTTTACTTGATAGTGGTAAGAGCATCTTTGAATTTTTACATCTGTTTGATAGGAGTTATTATCTAGACATACCTGAAGAGGTGATAAAACAGCGAGTAAAACAGAGGGCTGGGGAAGGAGTAGATCACGATTACGGCAATAGTGAAGCCCAATTAGCTTCAATATTGAACAACCTGAAGCCAAAGGCGGAAGGAGCTAGAAATGCCGGATTTATCTTAATAGATGGATCGTTATCTAGAGAAAAACTCTTTGATACCATATGCAACAAGGCCGAGGTTAGAAGAAAACTTAAGGTGTGATCTATGGCAGGACAAACAAATCATGTGTTGATAACAACTGCGGCTGGGGTTGGTAAGAGCCATCTGGCTGATTTCTTTAGGAAAAGGGGTAAGAATATAATAGAAGGCGATGAGGTGCTTATGTATTATGTGGATGGAGAAGGCAATAGAAGACCTCCTCCGACAAAAGAAGAGATGGATGCTAAAGTTCCGTGGTCAGCGCAATGGGATGGTGAAAAACTCAAAAAGTTGTTGGACGGGAACAGAGAGTTATATGTTTTTGGTACATCAGGTAACGTTTACAAGTTAGCTCATCTTTTTGATTCGTGCTATTTCCTAACTATTGATAGAGATACACATGAAAAGAGGCTTGTAAACAGCGATAGGGCCAGGACTGGAAAATTCGGGGCTAGGCCTGAAGAGAGGGAACGCATATATAAGATGTACGATGACAAGAAGAAAAGCGCAGAGATATTACACTTCAAGATGGTGGATAGTACATTACCTACTGAAAAAGTCTTTGACATCATATGTCAAAAAGTCCCTGCAAGAACAAAACTGAAGGGTTGATCCAATTATTCGGTGTTCCTCGCCGATCCTGACGGAGTAAGATTAGAAGTTGTAAGCAAAGAACGCAAATTATGGTAATCATGATCTCAACACTTGCCTTGATTGTCGCTGCAGCATTGGTCGGCATACTTCACATGTCAGCGCCGGACCATTGGGCTACCCTTGTCATGTTGAGCAGATCGAATAAGTGGACACATAGTAAGTTGTTCAAAAATAGTATTCTTACAAGCCTAGGACACGTAGTCCTATCTATAATCTTAGGATTTGTCGTAGTGATTGTAGGTATAGTTACATCAAAATTTGTCTTATCCGCAATAACAAAGATAATCGGCGTGATAATGATCGCTGCGGGGCTTTTCTATGCAGTCAAGGCGTACATGTCTGAAGAGCATTGTGATGAGAGCGGAAAGCCGCATACCCATTCCAGGGAGGTTGGCAGTTTTGCAGTGCTGGGCGCTGCGCTCTCCCCTGACCTCTCGATTCTGCCTATTTTCCTCATAGCCATACCAGTAGGCATCGCCTTTGCATTCCAGACTGCGATAGTCTTCGCGGTGGCCTCCATATCGACATTGCTGATCATGGTATTCGTAGGGCATTATCTGGTCGAGCACTCGCGCTTTGCGAAGCGCCTGGAAAACCTTGATTCGAGATACAACGACGCGCTTACAGGATTGGTTATCGCGGCAGTGGGGGTTTACATCCTGTTTTTCGGATGAAAATGCGTGGCCAGTGCTGCGCCGCGCTCCTCGTTTTGCCCAGACAGACTTTTTGCGCAGATTCAAGGATTGGCGAATAGATCGCAAGCGGCGGGCAAGGCAGTCAATGAGTTATTACAGCGCCGTCGAGGGCCGTTGAGCAGGCGCAGTTCCTCTCCTGGCTTATCCTCGGGACCAGTTCCGACAGAAGAAGCTTTGCCTTGTGGACATTCTCGTTGAATACCTTTATTATCTCCCCTGCGCTAACCGGCTTTATGTCCCCCCTTCCCTCGAGCCCTGCATCATAGTCGGTGACAAGGCCTATGCCAAGATAGCAGAGAGCCTTCTCCCGCGCGAGCGCGGCCTCGGGATATTGCGTCATGTTTATGGTCTCGAAGCCCTGGGAGCTGAACAGCCTTGACTCTGCCCTCGAGGAGAATCTGGGACCGTTGATCACCACGGCGGTGCCTTTCTTGTGGTATTTTATCTTCATCTCCTGAAGAACTTTTGACGCCGTGTCGCGCATGTCCTCGCAGTAGGGATCGGCCATGCCGACGTGTGCCACAGTGTTCCCGTCGTAGAAAGTGTCCTCCCTGCCGTGCGTCATGTTCATGAACTGGTCGAAAAGCACGAAATCCCCTGGCATGTAGCTTTCCTTCAAAGACCCTACTGTTGCAGTTGCGATTATCCTTCGGACGCCAAGCTTTGAGAGCGCCTCTATGTTGGCCCTGTATGGGACTTTGTGCGGCGGTATCGAATGGCCTCGGCCGTGCCTCGGCAGGAAGGCGACCTTCTTTCCACCTATCTCCCCCACTGAGACGCAGTCGCTAGGCTTACCGTATTCAGTCTCGATTTCCACGTTCTCCGGATTTTCCATCAGAGAGTAGAAGCCGGACCCGCCTATGATCCCTATCTCTGCCTTCATTGGAATCGCTTAGCTATCGGCTTGTGAGATTATTATAGCTTATGGGATGAAACAGCGCCTGCGGAGCGCTGGCATATTTATATATGAGTCTGCCCTCATCTGACTCATGGCCAAATTGCAGGTCACCTTGGAGGGGATCGCCAAGGCAAGGCCATCGATCAAGGGATGGGAGCCGGAAATGGAGAGGAGATTCCTAGTGGAAGCGCTTCCCTTCAGAACAGACGATTTCCCTGGAACCAGGAGCAGCTACCCACATCTCCCCATAGTGCAGTTTTACGTGAAGAATGATGGAGCCGAATATGACAAATTCAGGCTTCGCAGAATAGGGAATAGTTTTTTTGCCTCTGTAAAGAGGGGAAAGGGGCTTTTCAGGGAGGAGAAGAAATGGGAGATACTCGAATACGAATTCCGTGCGCTGATGCGGGGTGTTGAATGGCCGGGGGTGAAGAAGACGAGATATTACCTTGAGTGGGAAGGGGAGAACATCGAACTCGACGTTTTCCACAGGCACAACGGCGGTAACCTGAAGGGCCTGGTCATTGCTGAAGTCGAATTCTCCAGCCTCAGAAGGGCAGAGATGTTTGAGGTTCCCGAATGGTTCGGAACCGAGATAACTTGGAAGAAGGGATATGGAAACGGCTCGTTTGCTAAGAGAGGCATGCCAGACGGCATCAGGTTGCTAAGATAGCCCAGCCCTTTTCAGGAGGGACCGGAATTCCTTCAGGTCGCTGAAGGTGCTTTGATTAGATGCCTTTCTGAGACGGTTCATGAGCGCAAGGCCGTACGCCTTCTCGGCGAAAGATTCCGAAACGCCAAACTCGACGCCGAGGCGATCGAGCTCTATCAGGCCTGCGAACATGTTCCTCGCGATTGTCCTTGAGTCCCCCTCCTTCCCAGGATGATGTTTTTCTTGGATGTGCCGGTTAGCGCCGCGGCCGTCTCTCTTGAACCTATGAATGCAAACCTGCCCTTCCATCCTGAGAGTATCTTTGCGAGGGCCACAGGATTTCCTTTGAACAGGAAAAGAGGGGTGTCGGGAGAATAATGCCTGTATTTCATCCCGGGGCTTATCGCCTTCCTTGCCTCCCTGGTTCCGTACGCCTCCTCGGGGACTTTCGGCTCTTTTCCGAAGGCCTTTTCGATTTCCTCGACAGTGAAAGCCCCGGGCCGCAGGAGCGTGAAGCTCCTCAGATCGAGTATGGTCGACTCCATCCCGTACTTCGATCTCCCCGCATCTATGATGACGTCGACGGAGTCCTTGAAAGAATCTATCGCATGACGTCCTGACGTGGATGACGGCTTTTTGGAGATATTGGCGCTCGGGGCGGCTATGGGCACGCCGCTCTCCTTTATCAGGGATAGCGCTATCCTGTCCTCAGGCATCCTCACCGCGACAGTGTCCAATCCCGAGGTCACCACTTTTGGCAGCGCTTTCTTCGCCTTCAAGATGAAGGTGATTGGAGCAGGCCATATCTTCCTTATCGCCTTTCTATATCTTGAGGGGATATCGGCAATGCCTTCTGCCATGCCGATGTCGGAGACGTGCACTATGAGCGGATTGTCGGAGGGCCTGCCCTTCGCTGCGTAAATTTTCCTGCAGGCGTTACCGTCCAGCGCGTTCGCGCCGATTCCATAAACAGTCTCAGTAGGAAAGACCACGAGCCCTCCTCGCCTTATCGCGCCTGCTGCGAGCCCTATCTTCCTCTTTTCCGGCTTCCCGGGCTTCATCTTCAGGATAAGGGCATGCATTCCGACATCTTGATTTTCTTAGGATTCGAGCTCGTCTATCTTCTGCGTTATGATGTTTGAGACCATCTCTGCTGGGCTGACAACGCCTATGCCTGCGCCGAGGCTCCTGATGCGCATCTCCTCCTCCCTGCTGTGCGCTATGGCGACTATCCTTGACTTCTCCGCCAGGTTCCTTATGATGAGTATGGCATATACCATTCTCGACTTGTCCCTCATGTCTATGACTATTGACTTGGCGTTCTCGAACCTGAAGTTCGACATCGCCTTCTCGTCGGTCTCGTCGACGAGGAATGCCCTGTATCCCTTCTCGTCACGCAGCTGGTCGACCTCGTCCTTGTCAGAGCTCAGTATTATGAACCTCTCATTCTTCTCCTTGAGCTTCTCCGATAGGCGTATGTTGACAGAGTCAACGCCGACGAGTATCACGTGGTGTTTCATCAGCCTTCTCTCAAAGGGGTTGAGCCTCCCTGCAACAGTCGCGACCCTCGCGTTTACCAGCTCGCTCGTAACGAAGGAGAGAGCTCCTAGAAACACACCTATCCCCGTTATTACGAGGACTATGTCGAAGAGTCTGGCGGTGTTCGTCACAGGCACGATGTCGCCGTAGCCTACAGTCGAGATGGTTATGGTGGTGAAGTAAGCGGCCTCAAGGAACGAGTTTATGGGCACGTTGAAGCCATTCTCGTAATGGCCGATGACGTACGTGCCGGTTATGCCTCCGGCAAATACCAGTAATATCAGCGTAGCGTAAATGAAAATTCTTAGAGAGAGCGCCATGTGACTTTCCCGTTACTAATAGAAACAGAACACTTATAAGTCTTTTTCAATTCCCTTCCCCTTCCCGATGACGACGCCTTTCTCTTTCAGGTATTTGTTGGTCAGATGCCTTGACCATAGCCCGGATGACCTTTTCAGAATGAAGCTGTTAAGCCCGCCCACCAGCGGGCTCCTGCCTAAAAAAGAATCTATAGCTTCTATGTCCTTCCTGTCAAGCTTCCAGCCTACCGACCCGAGGTTCTCACGGATGTGCTCCACGCTATTCGCCTTGGGAATGGCAGACACATTTCCTTTCGATAAAAGCCAGTTCAGCGCAACCTGGCTTCCAGTCTTCCCGTGCCTCGCGCCTATCTTCTCCAGCCCGTCAAATACCCTCTTCCGAGAATACAGCCCTCCGCTGCCGAAGGGGCTGTAGGCTATGATTGTCACTTTCGAGGACCTGCAGTAATCCGCCAGCCCGTTATTCTCCGGATCCCTCGCCGTAACGCTGTATTCAACCTGATTGGAAACTATCTCCTCCCTTTTCAGAGCCTCCTGCGCCGCCTTCAGCTCGCCGGCTGAGAAATTGCTCACCCCTATGTATCGGACTTTTCCCTCGGCGACAAGCTCCTCCATCGCAGACATGGTCTCGGATATGGGTATTGAGGGATTTGGCCAATGCACCTGGTACAGGTCTATCGCCTTCACTCCGAGCAGCTTCAGGCTGCGGCTGCAGGCCTTTAAGACATCATCGTGGCGCAGGTTGTGTGGCGAAACCTTTGTGGCCACAAAGACGCCCTCCTCTCCCCTTATCGCCTCTCCGACGAGGTCTTCGGTTCCGTACATCTCAGCCGTGTCTATGAACCTGGAACCGAGAGACAGGCCGGCCTTCAGCGCCTCAGCCCCTCTCCGGCGGTCAAGCTTCCAGGTACCCATGCCGAGCGCAGGCAGCTTCTCCCCCGTCTTTCCTAGATCTACGAAATCCATCATAGCGTATGCGTTGTAAAAAAATATAAAGTTGTCAGGATGGCGGAATAGGCTCTCTGTGCAATCGTGAAGAAGGGAAGGATTCTCCTCAAGCTAGCTGCCAGGGGAGTGGGCAGGGGCAAATGGAACGGCCTCGGCTGAAAGATCGATAAGGAGGGACTCTGGAAGAGAACGTTGCACGCGAGGCATGCGAGGAGTCTGGATTGACAGTAAAGGAAGTGAATAAAATAGGAATGATCCGCTTCTTCAGGGGCAGCAGGAAGAATAGTTTTGAGATGGCCATCTCTTTTTGTTAAGAAGATTTTCGGGAAAGGCGAGGCAGACAGGGGAAGGCAGGCTGAAATGGTTTCCCATTGCGGGCATCCCTTGCCAGAAGATGTGGGATGACGACGGGTACTGGCTGCCGTACGCCATCTCCGGATTGGGCTTTGACCATGGATTCGTCTACGACAGCGGCATGAGGAGGGTGAATGAGCTAAGGCTCGCCAACGTACGCGGAAGATCCTGGCGAGGCTAGGAACTCCGAGGCCTTTGTTACAATGACTCCCTCGAGCTTGGAATACGGCGCATAGTGCAGGTCGTTGACAACCACCACCACTGAGCCATAGCCTTTCTTGCGGTAGTCAAGCATGTGCCTTACGTCTTCCAGATTCTTCTTCCCGGTCTCGTATTCTACTGCAATCCGCCTTCCTTTCCGGTAGGCTATTATGTCGGGCCCGTACGCCGAGTTGTAGATGTCGTTGGAGACGCCGTCCTTTTTCAGTTTCTTCGAGAGGAGATTTACGTAGATGTCGTGCTCGGCGCTGTTGCGCGGATTGGAGATGTACCATCTGTCGTATTCGTGAAGGATCTTCTCTGCCTTCAGCTCGAGCACCGACCTGTCGATCCGCTTGCTGTCGCCGCAGACCTTCGCCAGGCTTTCCATCAATGCCTCCTTTTCGATGCCGTTCATCGCAGAGCTCTCTATGAAATGCTTGAGGCAGACACGCGCAGTAGGCACGAGACCGAACCTGCCTATGATTGGCTCCCTCAGCCTGTGGTCGAGTATGATCGCCTCGCCCACTCCCAGGTTCCTTATCGCCCTCCTTATCTCCGAAAGCCTGTTTGACTCCGTCCCTCCCGAAATATAGTTGGAGATGTAGTTCAGCTCTGACGGCTCGCGCTGGTAGAACGAGACTACCACAGACGAATTGCCCAGCACTGCGCTGTCTATCTCGCTTGACCGCTGCGATATTGTTATGACACCTATTCCGTACTTCCTGCCTTCTGCAACCAGCCTCCCGAGCACGCTGCTCTCGCTTATCTTCCTTGCTTCGTCTATAACGACATATGTGGGCCTCCTCTGGTAGCCCTCGCCGAGCATCATCGAGTATATCTTCCTAAGCAGGCTCTCCATGTAGACGGCCTGCGCCTCATGGGTGTGAAGGCTTGAAAGCAGGAAGATGCTCCTGCCGTTCATCACCTTCTTCAGGTCGATGCTCCTTGAAAACGGGCTTGTGTTGAGGAGCGAGACGCGCTCATGCAGCACCGAGAGGGTCCTGAGCTCTCCGCCTGTGGCCCTCGCCTCGAACCTCTTTATAGTGAAAAGAAGATCCCTTATGGTGGGAACCCTTTCCTTTGCCTTGTTTATCCAGTAGCTGTAGCTGATGCACCTCTTCAGCAGGGAGGACTGCACATGCCCCAGCCTCAGCCTCTTCGTAAAAATCGCCATTATCTCGCTTATCCTCTCGGCCTCGCCCATGTTGTCGAGCTCGAAGATGTTCATGCCGCATCTTGCCGCGTCATAGACTTCTGCATTCACCGAGTCTGCTATTCCAATGTAGTCCCCGTTGGGATCCAGCACTATCAGGTTGAAGCCCTTCGCCGAGAGTTCCTTCAGCAGCAGCCTGCACGAATTTGACTTGCCGCCTCCGCTCTCGCCGACTATGGCCATGTGCGGATTCATACCTTTCCCGAACTCGTATCTTCTTGGAAGGAGCAGCCTTTTCCAGCGCCAAACGGCAAAATCGCCCAGATAAAACCTGCTGACTCCCAGCCTTTTTACAATCCTCACGCTAACGCTATTGTTTTTGAATATCATGATAAGCACCTGAATCTAGACCCTGAACGGGTCGAATTTCATATCGAGAAGCTTGGAGACAGAGGGAAAGAGAGGGCGAGGCAGGTCATTCCATTCTGCCCATACCCATCCCGAACATTTGTCTGGTTCCATTGTCTTGGGATCGCCTGACGCGTATCTGCACACGTAGTGCAGCGTTATGTAGTGCCTCTTGTCATCCCTGAAGATGTCGTTTGTCAGAGCCCCAAACTTCGGATCTCTCACTATCAGCCCCGTCTCCTCCAGCACCTCCCTTATTGCGGTTTCCTCAGGCGTCTCATACATCTCCAGGTGGCCTCCGGGAAAAGCCCAGGTCCCTGCGCCGTGGGCCCCCTTCCTCCTGCCTATGAGGACGTCCTTGCCCTTGATTATAATGCATGAAACCCCGACCCCAGGCATGTCCATGTGCATCAAAATGAGATGGCCGTGCAATATCTATATTGCTATTCGTTCCCTGCAAGCCTTCTCACGAGGGCGATCTCTGCGATGGGATCCGGATCCGGCGTCTCCATTATGAGCGGCTTCCCCCTTACCTTGCCGAAGTTCAGGAACTTCCGGAACCCGTCCTCGCCTATGAAGCCCTTGCCTATGTTCTCGTGCCTGTCCTTGTGGGAGCCGAGCCCGAACTTCGAGTCATTGAGATGGAAGAGGTGCACGTTCTTGAAGCCTATTCCCTCGTCTATCTCGTCGATCACCTCCCCCTTTGCCACATCGTAGCCCGCTGCGTAGAGGTGGCATGTGTCCAGGCAGAAGCCCACAGTCCCCGAGGTCTTGTCGTATATCTCTGCAAGCTCGTCGAGCCTTGACCCAATCGCATTGGAATGCCCCGCAGTATTCTCTAGGAGGAGCTTGACCTTGCTCAGCCCTGCCTGGTTAATCGCCTCTGCGACATTCTTTACGCCGATCTCCCTGCCTTTCCCCAGATGGCTTCCCAGGTGCGTGACAAGGTATTTTATGCCCAGCTCGGAGCAGCTCTCCGCTGTCCTGCGCAGGCTATCCATCGATTTCCCGTACGTCAGCTCCGCGGCCGAGGCCAGGTTTGGAAGGTATGGCATGTGCGCAACCACGGGATCTATATCAGATTCCCTGTATTTCGAGACAAATGCAACGGCATCCTGCTCGGGTATCCCCTTCACCTCCCATCCCCTGGGATTGCTGACGAAGAGCTGCATGGCCGTGCATCCCATCTCCTTCGCCCTGTCGAAGGCCAGGTCTATGCTTTTCGCAACAGATACGTGGTAACCGATCCGCAGCACTCGGTCAGCCCCCAAGGCGCTTGTACGCGCTTTTTAATATCTCCATCCTCTCGTGATCCAACGGCGCGCTCTCCAGGAAGGCCTTATTGGAAAGGATGAACTCAAGCGCCTCCTTTCTTCTGGGATCAGGGAGCGCGGTAGAGCAGATTATCGCCACAGGGTCGCTTTCTTTCATGTGGCTTCCGGCATCGGATATCCATGCCCCGAAGATTTTTGCATAGCCAACAGTCATGGATATCTGTGAGACGACGAGCAGGAATTTCTTTACCTCTTCCAGCCTTGCGACTATCTCGGGGTTTTTCTCGCTGCCGTCCTCCACGGCCTTCACAAGGTTCTCGTATCTCAGGCGCAGGTTCGCCTCGTCGGCGAGGAGCTTGTCCATCAGGAAAAGGTCCCTTTCGGTTTCTCCGGTGAGCTCCGATGAGGCTGCGAAACTGCCGTCTACCTTGATCCTGCCGGAGTCGATCTCCTGCCTAAGAAGGTCGAGGGCCTCCTGCATGAGCTCCGACTGTATGCCAGACATTATGTCCTCCGCTATCATCCAGGCGGGCGTCTCGTCCAATATACTACCAAGTAAGATTAGCCAGGCAAGCAATAAAAGAAGTTAGGTAGTCCCTCTCAAGACCTTCGGACAGGCTCCCCGATGCGCCGGCAGATGCCCTGTTTAAATATCATGAGCCCCTAAGGACAACTGATTCGATGGACTATGATGGCCTCGAGATTTACTACGATCCCGCAGTCTACGCGCCCTCTGACGACTCCCGGCTTTCGGCAGGCCTTGTTTCCGAGCACCTTGAAGCGCTGGAGGCGAAAATAGACGTGCTCGATGTCGGGACAGGCTCCGGAATACTCGGAATTGTCGCATCGATCTCTGAAAACGCGGGAAGAGTGACATTCCTCGATATAAACGAGAAGGCACTTGCGCTGGCAAAGAAGAATGTCGAGGCAAACAGGAGCAAGATAAAGGCCATGCCCAGATTCGTCGAAAGCGACCTCTTGGGCGAAATTCCGAGAGGAGAGCTTTTCGGCCTCATAATCTTCAATGCCCCCTACCTGAGGAACGAGAAGGAAGGGGAGGAGAAGGAGCATAATCCATGGAGCGGCGGAGAGGAAGGGATAGAGCTATCGGTGAGGTTTTTGGAAGAAGCAATCCCCCACCTCGATAAAGACGGGAAGATAATCCTTAATGCAAGCTCCCTGGGCAACTTGGAAAGGCTTAAGCGCAGCATAGGTGCCATGGGATTTTCCATAGTCAAGGAAAAGAAGGCGCACATCTTCTTCGAGGACATTGTCGCGCTGATGCTTTCAAGGAGTTGATCGCCGCCATCCGAGGATGAAGCGCTTTTGCATCTGTTTAAGCGGCCCATAACCATTGATCCGCGTCAACGGATGGACAGGCGGTGAGCCCGAGGCGGCCGGAGAGTCCGCCTCGATTGTGGAGCTCTGGAAGAGCCTTATACCGTCCTTGTCGATATAGACCCGGGTTTCGTACTGCCTGTCTATCCTGAAACCTTCCCAGTACTCCCTGCTGATCCATGCCAGCTCATTCAGCTCCTTGCACAGATTTCTCCGGTCTTTTCTCCATTTCCTTTGCTCACCATTGCCTGTTTTCCTGTCCATCCTATCACCCAAAAAGAGAGGCAGTTCTGCCTTGCCATCTTCTATAGCGTTTGGCTACGCTTTTTCTGCAATCTTATACTCAAGTATAATTATTTATATATTTCTACTTAGTTGGATACTAAAGTAATAGATTTATAAATATGTAGCTGCAATATAATGGCGTCGAGCGTTGCTTGACACACCCAGAAAGGGAGGCAGCACAGCTGCCTCCTATCATTGAATTGATGTCATGAAGGCGCAGTTATCCTTTGAGATGCAACTATACATTGCCCTTGCAGGGATGGCGCTTCTCTTTTCGCTGTCTGAGATCGCGAAGATATCGCCTTCCGTCAGGGGCGCGGCGTCTGGCTATAGGATGATGGAGTTTGTTGACATTTTGAACGAGAACGTGCTCTCCGGAAATTCGACATTTGTGGCCTACATCCCCGGAGGCGCATGCAATTCGACTGTAGACGGAACTGAGATGAAAACGGTGTACGGATCGTTCGGGATTGCAGGCGGCATCGCATTGGAGAATTCGCCGTTCTGCCCCGACGGCATGCTATCCCGACTGTATCTCAGCTACGGCGCGCGTGGAGGCGTGGCGGTGAGCAGATGAAGATGCAGATGAGTCTCGAGGTATTCGTGAGCCTGCTCCTCGCCATGCTCATTGCGCTGTCCATAGCCTCGATGACAGCTGCGAGCATGCGTGGGCAATTGCCTTCCATGAATAGGATCTATGAAAATGCGAACCTGACTATCGCAAGGATGGAGGGCTTGTGCGGATGCAGCATGGTAAAGTGATAATTATGCACATTCAGATGGTATCCCTCGACCTGATGATCGCCCTTCCGATATTGTCTGTTGCTCTCCTCCTGGCATTCGGCTATTTCAGAACACAGGATGCGTACCTTGCAGCATATGGCAAAGACCAAAATGCCTACCTGCGCCTCTGCTATGATTCCCAGGCCATTGTCCTGCTCCTCTACTCGGCGCAGGCCAACTACACGGAAGCGCTAAGCATCATATCCGGCAGTTCAGGGGCTTACGGCGCGGATGCAACGCTTGGAAGTCCTGCTGACGGATGCCAGGATGGTGGCGTATGCAGGATTGTTTTGATAGGGCAGAAGCCCTATCTGCTGCAGGTGAAGCCTTGAATATCCAGTCAAGCCTCGAGTTCCTCTTGCTGCTGTCGGCGATCGCGGCGCTGAGCGCTGGCACAATAGCATTCTTCGGGAAAGGGATCGCGGCGAACAAGGAGGCAGTGGCGGCATTCAGCAGCATGCCAGTGAACCTTAGCGTCTTGAACGCCTCAAACCCGAATGACCCAAAGATTTCGATATATGTGCCATTAAACTCCACACTGCTCTCAAAGAACACTATCCAGATAGATGCTTATGGCTGCTCGAGCGGCCTTGCGAAGATCACATTGAATTCGAGTGGTGTGGATTTTTCACGCCCGAACGCCACAGTCAAGCTAGAAGGCCTTGAGATGCTGAGCCTCGGCTTTGAGCCGATATCCCAGGGAGCGGACCGCATATCGATAGGCTACAACGTCTCATGCCCGAACGCCAGCCTTTCCTCTACAGAAATCTTTAACACATATGCCGCGCCTGCGCAGGCGGGCGGAACCGGAGGCCAGGCATTCGCTTACATAAAGCGGCTGAATGAGAGCGTCATTTACCAAGCTTCGACAAGCCCTGTTTCCACGATCTCCACATGGAGCCTGTGCACGATAAAGAACATATGGACAGGCGCCATATATACGGAGCCGGGACAGTGCGGCACGGCCAATTCGTGGGACTACATGGTCTTCAACGGAGGCTGCCTCTCCCCGTATTGGTCGTACTCCCAGACATACTGCATGGCACCGGAATCCACAGCGTACAGCATCACAGCCCCAGACCAGTATAATTACACTGAGAGATACAGCATCTCGCTGAGCGTATATACCAGCGCTGGAGTAATCCATGCAAATCTCTCAAGCGGCGGCAACAGGTCCATCGCCGTGATGAACGGCATCCCAATAGGCAATGCGACTGTCGCAGAGATCAGCCAAAGCGGGTATCCGCCTGGCCCGGAAGTCGTCGGGGTAAACGGCTCATGGACTGCGAACCAGACATGGTATAGTGCCTATGAGCAGGCGAAGAACGCCGCATACTCGGCGCTAGGCTTCTACAACGCATCAAGCGTATCTGGCGCAACGCAATCATCTATCGAGGAAGCCGTGGCATCGTTCAATGGCGCTGAGAGCAGATTGGTTAACTCCCTGGCGCCGGCGAAGGAACAGGAGTGCAGTATCATAGGCGATTCGTTCGCCTGCGCGGCGGCCTATCCGTTCTCATATGTGATAGACCTTGACATCAGGAACGTAGGCATCGGGAATTCCTCGATACCTTACCAGGGCTCCATGATAGACATAAGGAGCAGCTGATAGGATGAAACTACAATTCGCGAGCATAGAGGCCATCATGGCTCTTCTTCTTGCCACTTCCGCAGTGTCGTTTGCCGGGTTTTCCATAAATTCATTGAACCGCGGCGCCTATCGGGCCAGATTGGGAGTCGCTGCAAGCGCGGCTGCATACGATTTCATGTATCAACTGCAGGGAAATTTGTCTGAGCGTGAATGCCTCTACCTTCAAGGCGCAGGCAACAGTTCCTGCCTTCCGGGCTTTGTACAATACTATCCGAATGCCTATGGCTTTCGCTCCTTCTCCGTATCCGGAAATTCTAGCGGAATCCCGAAAGGCATGATTGCCAAGTGCTTTCCATTTTCAGCGCCATATGGGAAGAGAGAGATATGCATAGAGGTAGATTGAATCTCATTCTACGGCATGGCCCTCTTGTTTGTGGCCCTTGCGGCCTTTGTCCAGATAGGGATATTCCTGAATCTGCTGAATGGGGCAGGTGCGATAAACATGGATTACTACAAATTCAGCTCGCTTGCCTATGTTGAGATAGAGGAAAACCTGGCAGGCCAGTTTAGCCCCCAATACCTGAATTTCACTTCGAACCTTGACAACATTTTTGTAAATTATACCAACGGGATCTATGTTGTGACTTCAGGAGGGGCAGAATACGTTATCACAAAAAATAGTTAATACCCGTTCTATTTTCTTCTCCAACTTACGAACTTCGCTGCAAGTATGAAGCAGATTATGACCTCTATGGGAAAGATGTAAAGGGCAGGCTGGAAGAAGGGGGTCAGTCCGAAGATGTTTTGTATGAGTATCGAGGCTGAGGTCGACGGCAATATCAGAAAGACGTAAAGCAGATCCTTCGGAAGCAGCGTGTAGGGATAGAAGATAGGAGGAAAGAGCCCGAGAATAAGGGAAATGATCTGGGTGTATCCCCAGACTGCGCGGATGTGCTCAGGGAAGAACGATGCGAAGAATGCTATCGAAGACGCGGCAATGTATAACAAGATCAGGATCACCACCATTGCCGCAAACAGCAGGGGCGTGAACAGGTGGTAGGCAAGCCCGATGATGATGTAGAGAGCAATCCCCGGAAGAGCGAAGAACAGGTTGTTGAGCATCAATCCGAACATGTAGGATGTGGGGCCTAGCTTCGTCGCAGCAAGCAGGTCCTGTATCTTCCATTGTAGCCTCAGGTTTGCCGCGTCGGTCATGGTTAGCAGCGCATTCGAGACAACAATAGAGGTAAGCCCGCCGACTATTGCAAACGGCAGGAGCTGGCCCTTCGAAACGATGTCGAGTATGAAAAGAAGCGAGAGGGGTATCAGCAGCGATGAGATTATGTATGACGCCACCCTGCGTATGGTGTTGAAGCCGTAGATCCTCCCAAATTCGTATACAAACCTAAAATTCATCTTACCTCACCCAGGAGGAAGAGATCCTCCAGATCCAGCTGCTTGACATCATATCCCCTGTCCGCATACGACACGGCCTCGCTGCTCTTCAGGTAGGATATGTCAGTGCCGCCTATCTTGAATTTCATCTTCCCTTTGCTCAGGCCCTCTACCCTCATCAGGCCTTTCAGCGACCTCAGGAGATCCGAAGGGGATCCCTGCATCTTCAGCCTGCCCGAATCAATCAGGGCTATCTCTTCTCCCAGTATCTTCGCCTCCTCCATGTAGTGCGTGGTTATGATGACCTTGCCTGCCAGTTTCTTTATCGCCGACCAGACCTCCATCCTCGATATGGGATCAAGCCCTACAGTGGGTTCATCCAGGAATGTCAGTTCGGCATCGGCTGCCAGTGCCATGGAAACGAAAATCTTCCTCTTCATCCCTCCGGAGAGAAGGTCTGACGGCTTGTTCCTGAAATCATAGAGCCCCAGCTGCTTGAGGGTCTTTGTTATGATGCCATCAATCTTTTCTTTTGGGAATTCTCTTGCGAGAAGGTAGAACTGCATGTGCTCATAGGGGGTGATTATGCCCATTGCTTCAACTTCCTGCGGTATGCTGACTATCTTCCCCCTGAGTCTCTTGACGTCCTTCATTATGTCATAGCCAAGCACCCTGACTGTGCCGGATGTGGGAAGCAGCTGCGTGGAGAGTATCCTGAGAAGAGTCGTCTTGCCTGCGCCATTCCTGCCCAGTATCATTGTGATCTTCTTGTCCAGCCTGAGGTTCAGTCGATCCAGCGCCAAGTGGCCGTCACGGTATCTTTTCACAAGGTTATTCGTTTCTATGACATCCATCGAGTAGCCTAACCTAACTAGTTGTATCCTATGCGAACGCAAACTTTTTAGCTTGCAAGTTCGCATTCAATTCATGAAGAAAAGCCAGGTTTTCGGGTATGAGCTCCTTCTCGATTGCTACGGATGCAGGCCGGGGGCCTCGGGCGACTTGGAACACTGCTACAGCTATCTGGAGAAGATGGTCAGGTTCTTGGGCATGAAGAAACAGTCCCCTCCTTCAATATTCCGGACAGACAGAAAGGCCTTTCCGGACAAGGCAGGGCTCAGCGGCTGGGTTCCGCTGGCAGACTCGTCTGTGGTCATACACACGATGAGCAAGAAAAACTTCATCTCGATAGACGTGTACAGCTGCAAGGAATTCGACCCTAGGAAGGTTGCGGAGTTTACAAAGAAGTACTTCGAGCCGAGAACCATCCAGAAGCAGTTCATCCTGCGCGGCAGGCACTATTACGAACAGTAGGAATTCAGATGCTAGTCCTCAGGATAGCCATCAGAAGGTCTGGATCGTGTTTGAATATCGACAGCGCGTCTGCGATCGTGGCGATGACTTCGGCCTTTGATCTCGCGCTTCCTCCGTAGACAGTATTGTTTGAGCACGCCAGGCGCTCGAACAATGAGGCGAGGCCGGACGGATTGTCGACATCCACGGCCAGTAGAAGCTTGGCGACTTTTTCTGCGCTCTTCGGGTCCCTTGTCTGGCTGACAATGTTCACCAGCCTGTCCGAGACATGGGGAACATTATGCTTTCCGCGCCTTCCCACGGCGGCCAGTGCGTCGGCTATCTCCTCGGAGGAGAGCATCTCCTTGCGCATTCTTGGAGTGAAGGCGCCGTTGTAACGGCGTAGCGACTCTGCAAGAGCCTGCTTCGCGCCGGCTCCTTCGGCTGTAGCTTTGGAAATAACCATCATATCACAAAAACAGTCTCAAATTTCAGATATTTAAAGCAGCATGCCAAAAAGCGAAGTGAATGTAATCGCCGGGTATGGGAATCGAACCCATGAAAGGATTTCTCCTAAACAGGTTAGCAACCTGCCGCCCTACCTCTAGGCGAACCCGGCATATAAAGTGCAGCAGAGGCCGACATTGCATCATACGAGCGCGTGGGATTGTCCTTCCATCCACTCCACCCTGTATCTTCAGAGCATAGTCCTTTGTACGCCCATGATTTTGAAAACCATAATTGCTATATACTTAGGGTTGCTCCTTCCGGCCTGGCCCGTTTCACATATAGAACCACCGCCAAAGGCAAGGCTTCGACGCTTCAACAAGGTTCCCATGAGCTGCATACAACACTCTGTCGGCATGTGACCCGCCTGAAGGGGATTTGCGGTATGGGAAACCCCTAGCTTCCCGTCTTACTGCTGCGGTTATAGTTAATCCGTTAAGCTTCTTAAGCCTTGGTATCGCCGTCCTGATGGCAGGAAGCACAATCTATTTATTGATTGCTTTCCCTTCCTCCACATGGATTCTGACATAAACTGGCTGGGAAGGGAGATAAAATACAAGATAAGCTCCTACTTCCTCTGGCTGTCAGTCAAGAAGGGTTTGCCGAAGGAACTTTCCAAGGGCAGCTACAGCTCCATAAAACTGCTGAGATTCTCGCTTGTCATCTTTGCGCTTCTAAACTTCTCGGCAGTCGCGCTGGGCTCTCCCAACTGGAACGTCGCTACGCCTTACTCGCTTTGGCTGGGCCTCGCCTCTGCCATCTACATACTCGTTGCAGTGATCTACCTTCTGGGACTCAGGATGTGGTACGGGCCCGTGACGGCGGTGCTGGTAATAAGCGCCATAACAAACTATGCCTTCGATGCCACAGGGGGGCCAGACGCGCTCTCGCTGAGCGCGAGCCCGAACCTCCTGTTCAATGACGCGGTGGCAGTGACGTGGCTCTTCCTGGTTGTAGCAGGCATATTCGCGATGCGCTACGATAGGGGCTCGAAGCTCAACGAATTGCTCTCGCAGAGCTGACACCGAAATCATCACGTATTAATATCTTTCATGCCCATGTATAGCCAGTGATTCTTCTGGATTACAATCAACTCTTAGACAAGGCATTCTCTGAGCTTCCGACGCTCTCCATCGAGAAGGCCGACTTCCAGGTGCCTGAGGCGGACTCGCTGATACAGGGAAGCAAGACAATACTAAAGAACATAGACCAGATTGCCGACAGGGCAAGAAGGGGCAAGGACGAGATTGCGAAGTACCTTACGAAGGAGCTTGCCGCGCCTGTCAGCCTCCAGGAGCACAGCATGGAGATAAGCGCAAGGGTGCAGTCCGCTGAGCTTAACACAAAGATAAGAAGGTTCTTCGAGATGTATGTCATCTGCAAGGAGTGCCACAAGCCAGACACCCACATAGTGGGAAGGGAAAGGGGCTACGTCACGATCAGCTGCGAGGCATGCGGAGCAAGATACACCATTAAGAGCTATTGAGGAATTTGATGTACAAAAAACCGGGACAACAGGCGCCGCCGCAGCTGGTGCTGCCGAAAGGCAATCAGATAATAGGCATTGTCATAAAATCGCTTGGCGCCACCAACTTCGACGTATTCTGCTCGGACAAGAAGGTGAGGAGGTGCGCCATTCCCGGAAGGCTGAAGAGAAGGTTCTGGATAAAGGAGAACGACCTCGTCCTTGTCACCCCGTGGCCAGTGCAGGGAGATGAGCGCGGCGATGTCGTCTGGAGATACAGCATAATGGACAGGGAGCTGCTGCAGAAGAAGGGCTTCGAGATTCCCAAGTGATTATTTTCTCCTTGCATCTGCCATCTCGGCAATAGATCCTCCAGTTATCCACATGCTTCTCTGCGGTCTTCTCTGACTTAAAGCCACGAATTGCCTTATTCATTGGAAAGTTCCGAGGTGATCCAGTTGAAGACCTTCTCCTCGTCCTTTTCAATGCCGTAGTTCTTCTTGAAGTACGTAAGGATAACCTTTACATCCCTCTTCAGGAATTCTGTTGCCATCGGATGGTCCAACACCACAGCCTGGCCGAAGTCTATCAGATAGGGCGTGTCCTCCTTCATGAGTATGTTGTATTCGCTGACATCGCCGTGCACGAGGTCTCGCTTGTAGAGTTTCTTGAGGTCTTCGAGCACTATTTTCAGCGTGCCTTCGGGATCCCCTGTTCCCCCCGCCTTCAGGGTCTGCGAGGGCTTCCCGTATTCATCACCGATGAATTCCATTGCAAGGACGTTGCCGCTGAAGAGATAAGGCTTTGGGGCGTGCACCCTCGCGACTTCTGCGATCTTGAGGTTTCCATACTCCTTCTTGCACCACTCGCTTACTATGTTGAATATCCCCGACTTTATCTTGCCGAAACGGGGATCCCCGTAAATATAATCCATCCGTTTTTCAAAGCTCGAGGTCTCTAGTCGGAAAATCTTCACGGCGACGAAATCGTTGGGGACGGCGCTTCCCCTGCCTGCTATGTAGACATCGGCCTCCTTTCCCTTCGCTATGATGAACTCCAGCTTCGATATTATGTTGTGGGTGAAGAGCTTCTTCATGCGGAGCATGGTCCTGTTGTCGAATACCCCTTCCTCGATCTTGAGCTGCTCGCGGATCGGATAGTCTTCCCTTGAGGATCTCTTCTTCTTGCTTCTCTTGCTTGACATCGATTAACCTATGCAGAATGCATTTATTACCTTACCGCAGGAGAGACCTCAGATCGATGGGCTCGATGCCGTTCTTCAGGGCAAACGCCTCCTGGATTTTTATCCACTTGTCGACAGACGCCTGTGTCGTAAAAATCAGATTGGTCATGAGATTCCCAGACGACACCGATATCGCTCCGTTCAGCCGGGTAATGCCGCCTATCACCGCAGTCCCGCTTATGATTTCTGCGTTGACTGCCGCGCCATCAAGCAAAACTGCCTTGCCGCATACCTCCGTATTTCCTTCGGCCCTTGCGAAATCTATGACCTTCGCATCTTCGTATACAATCGCCTTTTTCCCTATTGTCGCCGTCGATTCCGCTTTTGCCGTTTCCTCCACAAAGCCCCCGCCTCCAGCCAGGGTTTTGGTGTGTCTTGAAAACAGCCTATAATCGAACAGGGCGACATCCACGTTGGAAGGCAGTTCCCTTAGCTCGCCGAGCGCCTCGACAGTCACAGCGCGCCCCAATAAGCGCTCCTGCTCGGATAGGGGGATTGTGAGCAGTTTCCTTCCCGATTCTTTTTCTAGCTCTTTTATTGCCGGGCCGACAGATGGATGCCTCCTCGCGAGGAGCAAGACATTCCTAATGTCTTCATTTTGCAGCTTTAGCAGCTTCTCCGCTTCGCATATTATCCTCGCCCCTGCCTTCACTGACACATCGCTTCCGCTCCCCATGAGCTTGAACGCCAATTCCAGCCTCCCTGTTCTTGCGCCTGTTCCATCCATATCGATCCCTATTTCCTTCTCTGCAGGAGCAGAAACCTCTCGCGGTCCTTCGGATCGCCGGAGTACCTGAGCATCACCATCAGCGCGGGAAGCCTGCCTGCGGCTATCTCGGCTTCAAGCGCTGCGGCCTGCGCGCAGTTTCCACGGGATCTCTCCATCGCTGCCTGTTTCTCGTATGCGGCCTTGGCGCCTTGCTCGTCTCCCAGATCCTGCAGATAGACCCTTGCGGCAAGCATGAATCCGCCATGCGCCTCTTCCTGCCGGGCATGCCTCTGGTACAGGTCTCTTGCGATTCCCAGGAAGCGCGCCGCCTCTTCGCCGTTTCTGGCTCGCTGCGCCTTTGCCTTGACCAGATCCGCAGCGCGGCCGTACGCAGGAAGGCAGTCGCGGATTCCGGTCAGCCTGGTGACCGCCTGCTTCAACTTGTTTGAGTCTATTCTTGAATAGTCTCCTGACGAATTCCCGTAAAGCCCGGAGAGTTCCTTGAAGCCTTCCGGCCCCCTTCTTGAAACCGGTGCCGGGGCTGATTGTGGTTGCTCTTTGCTAGCCCTCATCGCTAATGATCCTTCCATAATCTCCACTTCCTTAAAAAAGCCGCTGAAACGTGTATACTTATTTTCGTGTCAGATTTATATTACTTTTCTACCAAGGAAATAGCGGTTTAATGGCAACGCTTTCGACACCGCAGAACCAGGCAGGGGTGCTCAGCTTCTATGACGCTCCGGAGAAGGGACCGTTGATGGGCCCGAAGGCTTTGCTAGTCGCAGTGGCGATATTCGCCATACTTATAGTGGTGCTGGATCACTTCATTACCGCTTCTCTCTGATTTTACAAAGATCCAGCAAAGCTGTAATTCAGCAGCAGGTTGCTTGTAAGGACACAGCTCCATTTCGCGAGCCTGGCCCTGCAGGCGCCGTTTAGCTCGGTGGCGAAGTTGCTGCGAAGATAGTGGCTATGCAGCTCATCGATGGCTAGCTTGATCAGGTCACTTGCGGCATGCACCGGGTAGCGCTGCTCATAGGCGCTTGTCGCAGATTCCCTAAGATACTGCGCAAGATAGAGATGCAGAGACCGCATCTCGTCCATCCTCTTCGCAGCCGAGACTATCTTGATTGCAATCACTAATTCATGGGCTGTGCCTCTGGGCGCCAGGCTTCCATGGGAGCTGTCTCTTGCCAGCTGCGCCAGCGCGGGTATGCGGCTCAGCGCGCGCTCCCTTGTCTGCATCATGCAACCATCACGCGAGGGTGAAGCTGTCCTTCCTCCTCTCCCTCACGTCACCGTTCTCGGCAAGAAGATAGAGTATCGCCCTGGATCCTTCCTCAGGCATCCTCGCCTTGTCGGCGATCTCCGCGACCTTGCTTGCGCCTTCGCGCATCGCCTTGATTATCGCCGGATTGTGCTGGTCGAAGAACTGCCTTGTCACTATGTAGAATCTCTTGTTGAACGATCTGGTGCCTAGGACCTTCCCATGCCTTATCCTGTCCTCCAAGGCAAGCGATACCCCTCCGGCCTCAGCCTCCGTCTGCACCACCAGGTAGCCTCTCTCTTCTAGCGACCTTATCAGCGGCGCGTACGGCCCTTCTATATGCATCCTCTCGATGGGCTTTGATTGCACAGACGGGCTTGCCTCTCCCTGCGAGGGCTTCTTCCTCATCAGGAACTTGTCATAGATCGATTTGGATATGCCGTAAAGCTCGACATTCCCCTTTTTGAACGGGTTTACAGCCTTCTTCCGGATTAATTGCTGAAGCAGGGCCTTCTCCTGCGCGTTCAGGATGTCGTTTATCTTTTCCAGTGTCCTCTGCGGATACCTTATTGTGTCCAGTTTCTTTAAGACGGCAATCTCCTCTACGCCTATGTAGTCGCCGCCCCTCTGGATCACAGGCTGCGGGACAGACGTTATCCCGGCGAGCAGGTTCGCCACCTCGGACTTCTTCATGAAAAGGAAGGCCTTGTCGCTGTACTTGAAGAAATCAACATCATCATTCTCCTCTATGCCCAGCTCCTTTGCTGCCTCAGGAGACAGGTAGACTGCCAGCTTGTTGTTCTGCTTGAATACCTTCATCATTTCCCCCTATTTCTCGGATTATCATGGGCAATCAAAGCTTATAAGAGTTTGTGGATTATCGGCTCGCTCCGAAGAGCCTCCTTGCCTTGTCAAGGAAGATCCCGTAAGGCGCGCTGGTTAAAGCCCCCATCACCAATGCCGTCGTGGTCCCTGACAGGGCGTGCTTGAGGTCTGCGCCAGAGGCAAGCAGTATGCATGAATACAGCGGGGAGAATGTGGCTGAGGCCACCATGTCTGCCGCTGCCCTTCTCGCAATTCCGCTCTTCTCTGTCGTCCCTGTCTTGCTGTAGACAAAATCCCTGAACTTGCCGTAAGGCCTTGCCGTGAAGACAGCCGCCAACGCCCCCATCCCCCTGGCCCTTATCGATTCCTCAAGCTCCATGTTGTTTATGATCACTTCGTTGAACATGCAGGTAGGCACAGAAAAAGAGATGGCCGCGCAGGTATCGACAGCGTAACTGTATAAGGGACCTCTGCGCAGCGCCTGGAGCAGGCTGCCTCCCTTCCCCGCCTTACTGTCTCTCGCGATCTCTGCGAGTTCAGATGCAGGCGCATTTGCGGTATGCCTGCCTTTGTCCTCAGGCACTGCAGGCTCGGCTCCGGATTTCCTTAAAGTAGGGTTGGACATATTTTGCACCCGTGGGTCAGGTTGCAGGTTTCATCTCAGATCTGGTCGCATAGATCTGATTGCTGAATCCCATCTCTTTGAGAAGGAATATAAAGGCTCTCCTCACTTGGCTGTACTCACTATCCTTATCACGTCGCCATCCTTGAGGACATGGTCCTTGGCGAGCCTCATCTTGCTTCTTGCGTCGAGGGCATAGAGCATCCTGTCAGCTATCTCAGTGTGTATCCTCCTGGCCATGTCCAAGGCAGTGGAGCCCTTCTTGAGCAGCAGGACGTCGGGAAGGACGTTGCCCGAACTGTCTGAAAACCTGCTTTCATTCTCCACAGGATAGACTGCGATGTTTCCGGCGATGGAGAAGACCGATTCGTTTATCAGCTCCTGCACGCCAGTGCTCTTGTTGCTCCTGAGATAGGAGAGCATGTACTCCAGCGCCTTCCTCTGCTCTGCAGTGGCATTCTCCCTTATGGAGAACTCTCCTGCGCCTGGCCTGTAGTCTATCACGCCTGCCTTTGCCGCCTTCTTCAGCGCGAGCTCGATTGCGCCGGAGCAGCCCACGACGTCGTAGTTCGCCAGCTTTTCCCGCAGCTTTTGAAGGGAGCCTGGCATTGATTTGTCCATCTTGTTCGCAGCTATCAGGATGGGCTTGTTTTTTATCAAAAATGATTTTGAAAACTTGTAGGACGACTCATGGTTCCAGAATATGTTGGATATCGTTATCCCGTTCTCCTCCGCAGACTCCCTGATCTGCTCCTCGGTCGGCTTGAATATGGAGAGCAGTTCCATCAATGCCTCGCAGCCGTCTTTTTTCTTGGAGAGCTGCGGCATATGGCCCTCTATTATCCCCGAAAGCCAGCCGGCCATCTCTTCTGCAACCATCTTGACGTCTTCTGACTGGTCGATCCCCTTTCCCGGCTTTCCATGAACATCGGTCTCTCCGCTCAGGTCAACTACCTGTATTACCGAGTCTGCTGCCATTATGTCGTTGAGGAACTGGGTTCCCATGCCCTTGCCCATGTGTGCTCCTGGAACAAGGCCCGCGATGTCAGTGATATTGATCGGGATTTGCCTGATCCCATCGGCGCACAGTGAGTTGCGGGGATTGCACTTAATCCCGAGCTCCCTCTCGGGGCAGGGTTTGGTTGCGTACGCAACCCCCAGGTTCGGCTTTATCGTAGTGAAAGGATAATCCGCTATGCCTGCGTCTACAAGCGTCATTGCGGAGAAGATGGTGCTCTTGCCCTTGTTCGGCGCGCCTACCAGTCCTATATGCATCGTAACTCCAATTAGATATGGCTAATGTCAAATAAATATATTACTTTGCAGTGCATTGTATAGCTACTAATGCGGAGGTGGCAGAGCTTGGCCAAATGCGGCAGGTTCAGGGCCTGTTTTCTTTAGTGAATGCGTGTGTTCAAATCACACCCTCCGCAAGAATTTCAGAGATATTTTTCTATGTCTTCTTCCGTAAGCCCAGTTTGTTTTAGTATGGACTTGTAATTATACATGTTTATCCGTTCGTTTGTTGCAAGAATCGTTGTTCTATGGCCTGAGCCGTCAATAAGCCAGACGTGTCTTCCTTTCCTACTTTTGAGGGTGTACCCATAATATTTCATCAGCACCTTTGCTATATCGAAATATCTTGGCCGTTTAGGCATAGACTTTGAGTCCCAGTTTTTTAGAAACAGAAGTAGGATAATGTCTTGCTTCTTCAGGGTGTTTAAGCAAAGAATCTATGGTGAGCTCAGCGGCTTCCTCTAGCCGGTTTTTAAGCTGCTTGAGGCTTTTTGCTTGTGTAATTACATGCAGGTCTTCTATTTCCCCAGAATAAGTGCCTTCGCTTATTGTTACTTTTGCTGTAAATCCGTATATCTCAATGTCCACTGTTGTCACCTATTTATAGTATATATGTGTGATTATTTAAAACTTCTGCCGCATTTCTTACGTTTACTTTATTTGTTACTTGAAGCCTTACAAGACGTATTTCTGCTGTGTTCTTCAGGCCCCGCTTGTTGAACCGTTCTCCCGGTTCCTTTGCCATGGCTGCCGAAGCCTTGCGATCTTCGTCATCGACTGGCTTTCCGGCCTCAGCATACCTTACAGCCTTCAGGCGGTCATAGCCACGGCGCTGTCCGAGTTGCCTGTCGTGCTTGTTATAGCCATACTCAGGCTCTTCGTAGCCTTCCGGGAGTCTTCGCTTCTGGTCGTAGACATGAACGTCACTAGCGAGCCTTTAAAAATCCTATCTGGCAATATTATTCCGGTATTGTAATGGACTCGCTGCAGGAATGGATAGCAGGGGAGATAACGCTATCCGATGCGCCGGGAAGCACCATGAAGAAATGGAGGGAGCTCTTCGGCATATCCCAGGTTGAACTGGCGAAACATCTCAAGATCTCGACATCAACGATAAGCGATTATGAGGGGAACAGGAGGGCAAGCCCCGGAGTTGGAATAATAAAGAGGTTCATAGCGGCACTGATCGAGATAGACCAGGGGAAGGGAGGGGAGGTTGCGAGGAACCTGCAGAAGTTCAGCAAGCCGAAGGAGGAGAGCTCGTTCTTCTTCCTGCACGACTTCTCCACGCCTATCAGCGGAGTGGACTTCGCAAGGCTCATAGACGCGAAGATAGTGGCAAACCCCAATTATCTCGACACTATAAAGCTCTTCGGCTATACAATGCTCGACAGCCTGCGCGTCATATTGGAGATTTCGCCTTCCGATTATCCAAGGCTGTTCGGGACGACGACAGAGCGTGCGTTCATCTTCGACCAGGTCAGCACCGGCAGGTCGCCGATGGTGGTGGTAAGAGTTGCACCGATAAAGCCGAAGATAGTTGTGATACAGAATCTTGACCAGGTTGACAAGCTCGCCATCAAGATAGCGCAGATAGAGCACATACCGCTTCTCACCACCAAACTGAATGCCGACGAGCTCAAGCTCAGGCTCAGCAACATCTGATCATGGCGCGGTGTAGCTGTTGGTCCAGGAGCTGGTGAAGACCACGTTTGTAGGAACGCCGTTGTTGAGATTTCCAGAGTAGTCGTTGGCGTTGCCGTTGAGCGGCCACCATCCGACAAGATTATTGAGGTTCAGCGGCACGCCGCCAATGCCCTCGTCGTAGAGCGCAGTCACCTCGTTGGCGGAGAGGGAGGTGTTGTAGAGTTGTACGTTGGAGATTGAACCATCAAAATAGTTAGCCTGTCCGAACCCGAGAGAGGCTACTGTTGTTATAGGCGTGGACAAGGTCTGGGGACCTAAACTAATTCCGTTTAGATATAATGTGACAGTAGTTCCTGTGTTTGTAACTGTTATCAAATCCCATTTATTATTCAATACTCCGACAACCCAATTAATTTGCACCCCGTTACCGCCAACATATAAGTAGTCATTGTTGTAATAAAGTACATAATTAACAAGCCCGCCAGTTCCCATTATCGGCAAGGTCGGCGTTGAGCCATAAGAGATAGGATTTATCCATGCTGAATATGTCATAGTGGTGCCAGCAGTTATCGCACTGTTTAATAAAATGTTGCTGCTTGCTCCATTAAATTGCGCCACGTACTGCGGCAGCTCGTTGTTGCACGTCCCCTCAAGGTTTATGAAGGAAGTTGTCCCAGGCCCGTGTGGCCTGTAGACCTGGCATGCGCCTGCGGAAACTTTCGGTGCAAGATTCGCGGAGTTGAAGAAGCCGAGGCCGAAGAGGGCTCCCAGAACCACTGCGATGATTAGTATCGCCCAGCCGTAGGTCATCAGGTATTCCATCGCGGATTGGGCTGCGAACATGCCTTACAAATAAACACCAAGAAATAAAAATCTGCCAGAGGCTTGCGGAGGGATAAACCTGCCAAAGTAATTTAGAGGTTGTCAGGCAGTTCATACCGGTAATCGATTGGTAAGGGAGAAGACGAGGGAGTACGCTATCCTCAAGGACCTCCTCGGGGCGGACGAGAAGGTCGTCCTGGAAGTGGTGGAGCACAGGCTGGGAGGCGGAAGATGGATAGGGCCTGTTCATGCCTATGCGACCAACAAGCGGATAATAATGATCAGGAGGCACATCGTAGGAATCCACAAGACAGTCAAGATGATAAGGTACGACCACATAACAGAGGTAAGGGTTGAGCGCGGCATAATATTCGGCAGGATACACTTCAGCCTGATAGGCGAGCATGAGGAGAGGGAAGGAAACCTGAAGTGGTTGGTAGGACTGACATACAAGGACTCGGTCGCACTGGTCAATCTTGCCAACAAGATGCAGGAGGAGCGTAAGGCGCGCGGATCCTAAAGGCTATTTATTCCTTGTGCGGTATCAGAAGCAGGTTTATCCCGTTAGGGGTTATCTCGTATGGCACTGTGGAGAAGCTGTGCTGCGTTCCCCTCATCTTGATGACTTCGATTGTAGGAACCCTGTTCTCCTCCTGGCCGCCGCTCAGGTAGAGTATTATTATCCCGTCGTAGACGAAGAACTCCGGCTCGAATGTCAGCCTTTCCTTCTCAGACGTCTCTATTTCCATTGTCAGAAGCGCCGTCACGTTCTGCTTCCTCAGCATGGATACCAGTGAGGTAGAGACGCTCCTGTATTCGAAAGGGTCCTTTACGAAAAGCTTCATCACCGAGATGGAGTCGATGGCGACCTTTGTGGCGCTGTGCTCGACGACTGCAGACTCTATGTCGGCTATCGTCGTGGTGAACGTGAAGATGTTCCCTTTCTTGTCCTTCTGTATGAGGGAGGATGCCTGGTCGGTGCCCTTGATCACGAGCTTCCCCTCCGCTATGAGCCTGTCTATCTCGGTGAATTGGCCGTATGCCTCCTTCATGTTCGCGATTATCATGCCCGTCTCCTCCTCCAGAGAAAAGAATATCGACGTCTCGCCTGCAAGCGCTCCCCTGTAGAGGAACTCAAGGCAGAGCAGCGTCTTTCCGGTTCCAGGGCCTCCGGCAACGACTACCTGGTTTGATTTGGGCAGGCCTCCGTTTAGCATCTTGTCCAGGCCTGCTATCCCCGAGGAGACTTTTTCCCTTGCCATTTTGATCTTCTTGGCGGTGATACCTCTCACGGCCGGATGCCGTGTTTCCCGCTAAGCACCTATAAGAGTGTAATACTTTTATATGTTCCTTCCCCTTCGGCTTGCCTTGCGCGTCTTCCTCTTTTCCTTTTCCCCGATGCGCTTGTAGAGTTTACGCACCTCCTCCTCGCGTTCCTCGGAGACTTCCTGCTGCTCCTTGCCGCCGGAGAGCAGCGACCACACGGCGACCACCAGCCCTGCCAGTATCAGCAGCGCGGAGACCGCGCCGTAAAGGCCGAGGCCGGAGGTCGAGATCTCGGTGGCTGTGCTCACAAGGGCGCCGTTGGGCAGGACATAGCCGAATGTGGTGTTCGACGCTATGCTTCCGGGGTTCCTGTATATCATGTAGTAGGTTCCCTTCCCGAGGATGGCAGTGTTGTTGTAGTATGATGGCGTGGTGAAGCCCTGCGAGGAGTACGACGCGTTGTATGGGAATATGCCCTGCGTGCTGTTCTCCATCTCCATGTAGAGGCCGGAGCCCTTGTAGGCCGCGAGCACGCTGGCAGGTATGCTGCCCTTTTCTATGTACGGCAGCAGTGTTGAAAAGGCGGAGCTGCTGACCAGGTAGAAATCCACAGGAGTGTTGTTGCCTGCCTTATAAGCCACGTAGAGGAGGTTGGACGAGTTTAGCGTTACCTGCGAATAGACTATGCCGTTTGGCGCTATCGAGACAGTCTGCCTCGCGCTTGTCGCTGCCACCGAGAAGTTCTGCGACGCGTACGCGATCGCTATGGCTGCGCCGGCCACTATCAGCACTATGCCTGCCAGGAGGAGACGCTTGTCCATCCAATCGTTTGAATAAAGAGAAGAAATATTAATAAGCTTGCTGAAGTTTCTTGATTGTTGGTAATCTGGAAAAGGACGCCATGCGGCTTTTGGAGCAGTTGGATAGGAGGGAGAAGTTAACAATATACGCAATAGCAGTCGCTGCGCTCCTTGTCGTGGCGCTGCTCGCGGTGGCCTTGGAGCCGCGCCCGTCGAACGGCCTCTCCAGATGCATGGACATAGTCCTCTCGCAGAACAGGTACTCCTGCCTTTACGCGCTTGCGGCTTCGACAGGCAATGCGTCGGTATGCGGCGGCATTGCCCCGGCGAGCTCAGATTACTGTTATGCAGAGGTAGCTTTGGCAACAAGGAACACGGCGGCATGCTCTGGGATATCCACATCTGCGGGAAAATACCAGTGCGTCGAGATGGTAGCTAATGCAAGCGATTCCTATGTGGCATGCGGCGCCTTGAACGGATCTCAGGAAAGCGGCTGCATTGAGGCGCTTGCGCTTAAGCTGGACAGCGTGGTCGGATGCTCCGGCATACCGAACGCAACTGATGCCCTCGTGTGCGCAAATGCCGTCAATATCGCGAACGCGAGGTCAACAGGCAATCCAGGCTATTGCGCCGGTGTCTCTGACACGGCTAACCAGAGCTTTGTCTACGGCGTGGTCACGCTCTCTGGAGAGGTGCATGCAAATGCAAGCCAGTCGGCAGGGCTTTCCTTCATAGACCCTGTGCAGTACCTTGAGAACGCAGGCGAAGCCTACTCCGCAAGGGATCTTTGCTACCTCTCCGCAACCTCGACGTCTGGAAACACCTCTTCGTGCAGCAGCATAGCCAACGCAAGCCTGCAGGGCCTGTGCGTTGCCTACAAGCAGGCCGCAGCGCCAAGCCCGGCAAACTTATCCTCGGCAAATGTCACCTCGCTGCGCGGCGTATGCTCGCAGTACACAGGAGCCGATCTCCAGTCCTGCTACGCCCTTACCGACGTCATAAGCGCAGTGTCAGGCAGGAACGCGAGCGTCTGCTCCGGAATCAACGGCACAGCCGACCAGAACCAGTGCTACTATGCGTTGGCCAGGGCTTACAACGACACAGCCTATTGCGGGTATATACAAAACTCGACATACAACCAGGCATGCGTCCAGGATATAAATTACAACTTCACATAATAATGCATGAAGGGAATAGTCTCATGCGTGAGGCACGGCGCCGGCAACACATATACAATAATCTCACCGGAGAACGGCAAGATAATCGCGACTGAGACGCGCAGCGACCTTATGCTGAACCCGGGAGAGCTTGTCGAAGTGGGAGAGAAGGTTGAGCCTGTGCCGGAGGACCCGTCCCAGTGCCTCTCCTTGGCAGGTAGGCTGATTGAGGAGTCCATAGAGAAGGCAGTGAGATCTAGCCCCTATGCAACAGGAATCAGAGGCATAGACGGCACCACTGAAAGAATGTGGAGCAGGCTCATGGGAGCGTCGAAGCTTTTCCTGAAGAAGCTCATGGCTGGCGCTCCGGTGATAATACGCTTCCATAACGATGCCGACGGATCAAGCGGCGCCATCGGAGTATACAGGGGAGTGCAGGCCTTCGCCGAATCTGCCTCGGTGAAGCCCAATATAATCTGGATAATGCACAGGGGGGTAACCTACGGGGCAAGGGACGCCGAGTGGGACACGCTTGTCGCGAACAATTACTCTTCCATGGAGAAGCCGCTCCTCATGATAATAGACTTCGGCACGTCGATTGGGAGCAACGAAGGGATAAGCGCCGTCAGGGAGAAGTTCGATGTCATATGGCTGGACCACCACCCGATGGAGGAAGGGTTTGCCGGTGAGGCGCTGCCCCATTACATCAATCCCTGGGCATTCGGGGGAGAATCGAGCTACACCGCCGGGCTCTTAGCATGCGTCTTCTCGCACACGTTCTCGGATTCCGAGACAGGCGATTTGGAGCGCGCGTCGTTGATCGGAGACTGCAGCATTTTGGCTCCGCAGGAAAACGCGGGCATTGCGGAGTCTACTATACTCGACCTCCTGACAAGCGATCCGAGGATAGTCGCCAAGTCAAACGGCAACCTGACCCCTTCCGAGATGGAGAGCGCGCTGAATGACAAGGAGAGGAGGAGCGAGCTGTACAGTTATGCCAAGATGCGCATGGAGGAGGTGCTTGACGCTGCGCTGAGGTCGGTGAAGGCATCCAAGGCAGGCGGCGCGGGCCTCTTCGTCCTGGATTATGGCGAGCTGAGGGCGGCTGACACTAAGTATCCGCTTCCGGGAAGATTTGCATCGAGGCTCCTCGTGAGGATAGAGGAGATAGACGGCAGGCCGAGCATGGTGATAGTGCACCACAATTCATACATATCGATGAGGGTGAGCGGCGGCATCAGTGACAGGATCGACATACCAGGCATAATATCGCACATGAAGGAGATGCACGCCGAGGCCATAGAATCCGGAGGCGGGCACAAGAATGCGGCGAGCATAAAGGTCAGCAGGGAGGGGAACAAGAAGGAGATAATAAGATCCATAATGGAACGCGTCAGGGCGAACCTGGGCCAGGCCGAAGACGAGGAAAAAGGATATATACTTTAGGATTTTAGGGATATGACGCTAATTATAGAGGATATGATATGGTGAAGCGCACATACATCTATGCGATTGTTGTGATTCTGATAATGGCCGTTGTCGCCGTTCTGGTTGCGACAACGGGCAAGGCCCTGAATGCGAACCTGACAAGCTATGACAACAAGGTAGTGCCGCAGAGCCTGATAGGCATGCTGAGCATCTCCAACACTGAGGCCAACCAGATAGGAATAGGCGTCTCCCCCACAAACAACGTGCACAGGCTAGACAATTCGCCGATAACGCTGAACGGCAAGCCCGAGGTGCTCTACATAGGAGCGGAGTACTGCCCGTTCTGCGCAGCTGAACGGTGGGCCATGGTAATATCGCTGATGAGATTTGGAAACTTCACCAACCTGCGGTACATGACCTCTGATCCGAACGACTACGCGCCTAGCACGCCCACATTCACCTTCTACAACTCCACATACTACAGCCCATACATCTCATTCGTGTCAGTGGAGCAGACAACGAACAACAGGACGCCGTTGCAGCAGCCGAACACAAGCGAGGCATACCTTTATTCCAGGTACGATCCGAACGGCGGCATACCGTACATGTTGTTCGCAAACAGGACGTTCCTCGTGAACGCGTCTTACGACCCTCTCAGCATCCTGGGAGGCAAGAACTGGACAACTATAGCTTCGCTGCTTCACAACTCGTCATCAGTCCAGGCAGAGGCGATAGTCGGCACTGCGAACCTCCTGACGGCGCAGATCTGCGCGATAGACAACAATACGCCTTCTAGCGTCTGCTCGCAGCCATACGTGAAGAGCCTGGAGCCAGTTTAGGTGCATGCTCGGATGGCAGTAGACAGGCTGCGCGCAGCTGAATACACTGCCGCGTTTCTAGGTTTGGCAATCTCCATTTACCTGACGCTCTACCACTACAGCGGCGTGCCGCTGGTCTGCTCGGAAAGCGGCCTGATAGACTGCGCCAGCGTGCTGAACAGCCAGTACGCCTACATCCTGGGATTACCTATCGCAGTCTACGGGATAATCTTCTTCGCTGTTGCCATATTCCTCCTCTATTTCAGGAACATAGACACTATACTGATATGGGACATTGTCGGCATCGGGTCAGTGGCGTATTTTGTAGACATTGAGAGGATTGTCGGGCACATCTGCATCTGGTGCACCTCGGTGCATGTCCTTGTAGTCCTGCTTTTCGCCTCAGCGGTCTACAGGATGTTCAGGAAATCGGATTAGACGTTTCCTCCGCTGACAATTGCAACCGCCTTGTCATCTTTCCTTAGCCGGAGTTTCCTTGCGGCGGCTATGCCTGCGGCGCCGGCCAGCTCCGCGACAAGACCGTATTCCTTTAGGAATTCCTTCTGCTCCCTCTTCATCTCTCTTTCGCTTACTGTCACGACTGTGCCCGAGGTCTGCCGTATCGCGTCCAGGCCCTGGCTGCCGAAGGTCGGATATCCCACAGCTATAGCGTCTGCGGCTGTGCCAGGCCTTTTGTACCTGATCTCCTTTTTCTTCCTGAATGCCGTTGCGAGGGGGCTGCACCTCTCAGCCTGTACGGCTATTATCTTTGGATACCTTCCTATCTGTCCGGCGCTCTTCAGCTCCTTTAGGCCTTTGTGTACCCCGCTGAGCAATGTTGCGTTTCCCACAGGCACTATTATGTGCGTCGCCGAGGGCGCCTGGCTCATTATTTCGTATGCCACAGTCTTCTGGCCCTCTTTCCTGTAGCAATAGTCGCCGGCGAGGAATGCCTTATGCCTGCTTGCATACCTGTACGCAAGATCCAGCGCCTTGTTGAAGTCTCCCTTCACGTGCTCTATCTCAGCGTCGCGCACCTCCCTGATGTCCCGAAGCTTGTGCTTGTTTGCGCTTCCGCCTATGAATATCCTCGCATGCATGCCCTCGAGCTTTGCGTAATATGCCAGCGAATATGCCATGTTGCCTGTCGATGCGCAGACGATGGTTTTGTATTTGTACTCCTTTGCCTTTGCTATCTCCACCACCGATCCCCGGTCCTTGAACGACTTTGTGGGATTTTCCATCTCGAGCTTCAGGAGAAGGTTAGAATCCTTGCTCTCGATTAGCTTTGTCCCCCCGAGCTCCGTATGCCTGTACTTTGCATTCGGAAGAAGGTATTCGTAATCCCAGAATTCCTTGCCCCTTTTCTTGAATCTCGGCTTTTCCAGGTACATGACTTCGAGGTTTTTGCCGCAGATGCCGCATGTCTGGTATGGATGCCTTTGGGTGTATTCGACGCCGCAGGCAATGCATTTGAGGTAATATTCCATCAGGACACTGTTTGTCTTCTGGCCGCATTTGCAGCCCTGACAGCCATCGCTTCGGAAAGCATGCCCGGCGCAATTGCGGATATGCATTTATCGAAATGCCTGTCTATCGCATCCAAGGCTTCAGCGTCGGCCCCAGGAATCTGCCTCAGCGCTTCCTTCCATTCAAAATGGAAATCAGTGCCGGTGATGCCGCGTCCCCCGATTCTTCTGGCGAGACGCTCGGAGAAATCGTTAGCATGGATGTTTCCGGGTTCGTGCACTGAGAGGATTTTACGCACATTGTACTGTATCTGCCCAGGGCTGATTACAGTCTTTGGGATTCCGGAACCCCTTGTGCGCACTTCGGTATCCATGAACATCGAGATTCCTTTGATTTCTGCACATATATATGTTTGCCGCGGATCGGTTCTTCTTCACCGCGTGTCCTTGTCAAACCTTCTGAGTATTCTTGGAAGCAGATCGACTATGTCGCTTGCGAGGATGTGGTTTCCTTTCTCCCTGTTAAGAATGTCGCCGATTTTTGAATGCAGGTACGCCGCTGCCACTGCAGCCTCGAACGCAGGCGCGCCAGCCGCCATGTAGCCTCCGATCATTCCAGACAAGACGTCGCCGGTGCCCATGGTCGCCAGTGCTGAGGATTTCGAGTGCACGACTTTCGTCCTTTTCCCGTCAGTGATTATAGTGTCATGGCCTTTCAGCAAGACAGATGCCCCGGTTTTCCTTGCAAGGGAGACGGCAGACCTGATGCGATCATCCAGATATTTTCCTGGAGGCGAGCCGTAGAGAGAGGAGAATTCGCGGTCCTGCGGGGTCACCACTACATTGCCGTTCAGCCTGCTGATGCCCTTCAGTGCATACACGGCGTCGGCGTCGACAACGATCTTCTTGTTCAGCGAGAGCGCACTCTTAATTATCTTTGATGCGGCGCCTAGCGCCTTCTTCTCCCTGCCTATGCCGTTCCCTATGGCCAGATAATCGACTCCCAGCATCTGCCTGCCAAGCGCGGCCATGGCGCCATTGGATATGTCCTTCTTTCCGAAGCCCCTTACAATGAGATTGGGCGAGAGCGCCCTTACGGGATTCAGTATGATTGCAGGCACGTAGAGGATTACGTAGCCGGTACCCATGCGCAGCGCGGCGAGGGCATTGTATGCGGCGTTGGCGGCGAGAGATGGCGCACCATGGAATTCCCCGCTTCCGCCGACGAGGAGCACGCTGCCGTTCTGCCTTTTGTCGCCGTACATGCTCCTTGGCTGCGAGGCTGCGCGCAGGTCTTTCACGCCAGCCTTGGACCATCGGGCCTCTCCGGACATCACCCACTATTGAGCGCTGGAATTTATAGCTTTAACATCCAAGCATCAGAGCATGGCGAAGGGCTTGATAAACAGGGACGCAGATGTCCTGAAGAGCGTAATCAGGGTTATCTTCGGCGTTGTCTGGATAGTGGACGGGTCGTTCAAGTTCGCGCTCGACTCGCCGCAGCTCTTTCCGCAGTTGATAGTCGCGGCCGGGAGGGGACAGCCGCAATGGCTGATGCCCTGGTTCGGTTTCTGGTTTCATGTCGTAAGCCAGAATCCTGCCCTGTGGGTCTATATGATAGGCGCCGGAGAGCTTGCGCTGGGAACCGGGCTGGTTCTCGGCGCCATGCGGAAGGTGACGTACACCATAGGTTTCTTCTTCAGCCTGCTCATATGGGCTGTGCCAGAGGGCCTGGGAGGGCCTTATGGTCCGGGATCGACTGACATAGGAACAGGAATCATTTACGGCTTCGTCTTCCTGCTGTTTATGATAATAAACGCAAAATACGGCACAAGCAAATATTCACTGGACAAGTTTCTGGAAAAGCACATTAGATGGTGGAGCAAGGTAGCGGAATTTGACTGAGTTCGATCATCGCTTTGCTCCGCGATCATCGCTTTGCTCCGGCGAGGTATTCTTTCACCTGCAAGACCTTGGCGCTTAGGTCGTCGCCGCTTGCATCCATGACAAAGTCTGCATGCTTCGGGTATAGCAGCTTCCTCTCCTCGTACACGGATTCGAGGCTGCCGCCTTTGAGGCTGACCACGCCCCTGTCCTGTTTCCCCTTGAATCTTGACCTTATGACTTCGAGCGGCGCTTCAAGGTATACCATCCAGGACTGGCTGCTTAGGAAGTCCATGGCCTTTTCGCGGTAGACTGCGCTGCCGCCGGTTGCAATGATAGTCTTCTCCATCCTTCCCAGGCGCAGTATTGCCTCCTCCTCGATGCGCATGAACGCCGCATGTCCAACTTCGTCGACAATGCCCTGCAGAGGCCTGCCCCCGAACATCTTCTCTATCGCCTCGTCGGTGTCCACAAGGTTGTAGCCCAGAGCCTCCTTGAGTCTTCTTCCCAGTTCGCTCTTTCCGACGGCAGGCATGCCTATCAGGGTGACGTTCGTCACAGGATCTGCGAGCAGGTGCCTGGCAAAGTCCAGGGCCGTCATCTCCCCGAGTGTGGTCCGGCAGTTAAGCGCCTGCGCGTATGCGCCGCCCCTAAGGGACGGCAGCTTGACATGGCTTACGCCCATGATTGAGGGGCTTGCGCCAGGAGCGGCGACGCTCACCTTCGCAAGTTCCGAGAGAAGCAGGTAGCAGCTGCTTGACGCAACAACCCCGCACTCTTCGACTGATGCGTGAATCTGCCAGAGCATGTCCTTCACGTGGTACGCCAGATTTGCCTGGCCGCCGAGGGTGGCAGAAAATCCGCAGAGCCTGCCATTGCGATAGAATTCGGTGTTGGAGATGGCATCAGCCATACCATAGTATTCCTTGACGGCTTGGGAGGCACTGGAGCCGCCTGCCGTTATGCCGAATGTGGGATAGCCCCGGTTATGGAGCTCAGACGCGAGGGCGCTGCCTATCGGTGCCCTGCGCTTCATCAGGTGTGCTTCGGCCAGCCTGACCATAGTGCCGAAGCTTAGGTCGCAGGGATGCCCCTTCAGCAACCGGTAGGACGCCGCTGTCGCCTGCGAATCCCCCTCGAGAAACCTTTTTGCGCCCACCGTAACGCCTTCGGCTATGCGCCTTGAGAGGTATCTGCCCATGCCGATGCTGCCGGCCCTTCTCGACTCCTTTAGATGGGCAACTCTCTGCGAATCTATGAAGGCGCCGCCTGCGAGGACGTTCTCGGTCTCGAAGATGACGGCTTTGACACCCTTGAGGGCGCCTCGCGTTTCCTTCAGGGCTTTCAGCATAGAATCCGATTTAATTCCTTCTTTTAGAAATTTAAATATGCCGCAGGCAGTATTTGAAACTGCGACATTCCGCTCTTCAGGCGGACGCTCTCCCGGACTGAGCTACTGCGGCATGTACTGAGGGTAGTAAGTATTCCCTTAAGCATCTATTTAAACGTTACAGGAATCAGAACTGTGTCATTAGGATGTCCTCCAAGTCCCTCCAGTTGTATGCGACAGGTACGCCGCTGTTGTTCTTGATGAACTCGTCGTTGTACGGCTGCCTGAAGATTATTGCGGCCTTCCCAGTTTTTATTGCGCTGTCTATTACCTCGGGAAAATCGTCTACATACAGGCCGACAGAATCAAGCTTGTGTTTATCAGTGTGGCTTGGGAGTTGGATGATTTTATCGTATACGATGTTGTTCATCTTGAGCCATTTCTGTATGTTCGGGCTGGGATTTGCAGTCGTGACATAGATATCGAACTTGCCATGCAGGTTGTCGGTTATCGAGGGTATATCCCGATCTTCCAATCTTATCTCGTGGTAATTGCCCCATATGTGCTTCCAGTCGTCCAGAATCTGCTGATGCGTGAGTATGGGGAATACATCGGATAGCTCGTATTCGGTTATGTCGGCTTTGAGTGCTTTTATTCCGTAGCGCCTTTCTGCCTCTTGGAGCCACCTCGACATGCTGTCTGCGAGCACACCGTCCACATCAATGCCTATTGTTTTCCTTGACATGGGTTTCACAGATTAGGATTGGGCAGAAGGAAGCGTTCTTTCAGACGCCGTGGAACCAGAAGCCCTTCTCCTTGTCGCCCTTCTTCTTCCCGAATAGCTTCTCCATGAGTCCCTGCTTCTTGGGGGTTGCTGACATCCTCTCTCCAAGTATGTCAGGATGGCGCTCTGCGTACGAGTCCTGCCACTCCTGGAACTTCTTGTAGTTGTCGACGCGGCCGTCTGCCGCCTTCTTGTTGTACTCGTCGCGCATCTTCTTCCATTCCTCCATCGTGTACCCGTAAGGAGGCCTCTCCCTCACCGATGGAGGGCTGAATTGATAAGTGTACATCTCCTTGAAATAGTCAAAATCCCTTTCCTTCATCTGCGAAGGGTCTATCCTGACTCCTTCCTTTCCGATGAAATTGATGAGATCCTCCTTCGATATCTTCGGCTTGTTGTTTTCCGCGCCGACAGGATTGTATACGACGGTAATCTTCTGCTTTACGAATTCGACCTTTGCCCTTATGACGGTGTCCTGGAGCATGAGCCTGTACTGGAGCCTTGCAGCGTGCTCCATGTCTATCATCTGCTCCTTGTTGACGCCGCTGAACTCTACCTCCTTTATCATCTTGTACGGCACCCTGTGGGGCTTGCCGTTTATCATGACCTGGTCGTTGTAGATTACCTGGTTTCCGCTCATCTGCTCCTCGAGCTCCTTTTGGTAGAGGTTCTGGCTTGAGGGATCGTCCCTATGGTCCATGTTTACACAGGATGAATTAGGCAGATTAGGTTTATAGGCTTAACTAATCCGGTGAAAAGAAACTGAAAAACAGATGTTCCGTTAGCCTGCGTTTATGCGAATCGGCCGGTTTGGGGCCTTCTGCCCTCTTTTCTTGCTTTGCGTTTTCCGAACCATTTAAGAACTTTTCTGAGTTATGGATATGTAGATTTTGGTGAAAGGAATGTCTAAAACATTTGGTACATTGGTTATGATAGCTGCTCTTGCAGCTTCGTTGGGCATTGTTGCTGCGGCTACGGGCAGCGGCGCAGCTGCAGGCGCCTTCAGCGTAAATGTAAACTACAATTCTGCCGTAGGAAACTATCTTACTACGAACAACGGCTACGCGCTTTACACCAACACGCAGGAGAGCGCATACGGAGGCACCAGCTCATGCTATGGCGCTTGCGCGCAGATCTGGCATGCATATTACAATTCCACTTTGAACCTGCCTTCGGGACTAAATTCCTCCAGTTTCGGATCCATAAATAGGACAGGAGGAGGGAAGCAGCTGACGTATCTGGGCAGGCCGCTTTATACCTACGCCGGAGACACTGGGCAGGCCCAGGTAAGCGGCAATGGGATCGGAGGCATATGGTATGTCGCAAAGGTAGCGAACTACGCTCCCGTATCGAGTTCCCCCTCTACCACAAAACCCGGTGCTATAACAAATTCTTCCTCAACAGGAAACGGAGCGAATACCACTGCAGTAGGCATCGCTGGAAATATCCAGAGATCTGCAGAGAACTCCACGCCTAACCAGAGCACCACGACAGTAACGACACCCGCCAATAGCACAGGAGGAAACAACACGCTGCTCTACGCAGTCATAATTGTTGTGATAATCATCATAATAGTGGCGGCTTACTTTGTGGTGAGGAAGCGCTGAAGCTTCAGATGAATAGGGACAGGGCACGGCATCTCCTGACGAGAATCGCCGTCGCGCTTGTCTTCATCGTCTTTGGGACATGGGAGCTGACCAACCCCGGCCCTTGGATAGCTTTCCTGCCACCTGCAGCCATTGCGCTGCTCGGCGGCAAGACTGCCGTGCTTCTGCACGGCGCAGTGATGGTCGCCATAGGCCTGGCTGTGCTCTCGGGTTTCTACCTGAGGATATTCGCGGTGATCGCTGCGCTGATGATGCTCGCGATAATAGGCTCCCTCCTCTACCTTACAGGATACATAGACATAGTCGTGAGGGATTCGGCAATATTCCTGCTTGCGTGCTCGCTCGCGCTGGATGATACACGATACCTGTGCGTGGTAAAGAAATTCTGAGAATCCTGGCGCAAGTTTATATCCCTTATTAAATTAGCTTGACATGAGCGCATGCGCCGGCTTGTCTTTCAATCTGCAATGGAGTACCTGATGGCCTGCGGCTACGCTGCTCCCTGAAGAATAAAAAGAAGAAGCCCACAAACGTGGGCTGTTTTAAAATAAACTAAAGCTTACTGCCCGCCTGAGCCGCATCCGCAGGATCCTGAGCCTCCTCCGCAGCCGCAGCCTCCTCCCTTCTCCTCGTGGCCATGGCCGTGCCCTGATCCGGACCCGCAGCCGCATGAGCCTGCAGAGCTTCCGCATTCGCAGCTCTCTCCTTGCTCCTGCTTCTGCCTTGCCGCAGCAAGCTTGGCGGCGAATGCCGCTGAGACATCGCCCTGCGCTGCCGAATGGGTGTGAGCGTGCGCGGTTGAGCTGCCCTTGGACTGCGCAGCCATTACTACCTTTGCCTGCGTCGATTCTCCCCTCGACCTTGCGGCGCGTATCTTTTCAGCTTCCTCAAGGTTGACAGGCAGCGTGAAGTAGTCTGTCGCCTTCTCGTAGACCTTCTTGTAAGCGTCAGACGACTCGAGCGTCTTTATGTCCCTCATGTACTTGTCGCTCCTGTACGTCCAGTCATGGTGCATCTCCTGCCATTCCTTTGAAGGAATCGCATACTGCCTCTGCAGTTTGTCTCTGTAGACTTCCGGAAATACGTTGAATGTGCAGAATGGCAAGACACGCCCGTCAGGCATTGAGTAGTGTATGTCGCACTTCTCGACCCTCTTGATGTCGTACGTATACTCGTCCTGGAAGTGCATCATCCCCAGGAACATAGACTTCAGCTGGAAGGCGCCCATCGTCTGGAAGTCATGCTTCAAGATCAGCGACATTAGAAGCTTCGAGAAGTTTACTGACTTCGGCTGCTTCTCCTTGTCTACGTACCTTCCCAGCTGCGATACCGCCTTGAGGGCTATGTACCTTCTCTGGAGCTTGCCCTTGCCTGCCATCTCGTTTACTGCAGCCTGGAGGTGCTCTAGAAGCCCAGGGGCGTCAACGAACCTTGTGAGCGGCACGATCTTTCCATTCGGCTCCTGGAAGATGTACGAGCCGGCTCCGCATGCGAAGTGTATTGAGAGATCGTACTTGTATTCTCCTGTCAGCGCCTCTATGAACTTGTTTATCCCGCCCACGTAAGGCACCGAGAACCAGTCCTCCTTTGTTATGACGCCGTTCGTCTGCTGCTCTATCAGCTTGATGGCGCCAGGGATGGTTATCCTCTGCCTTTCCCTCATCCTTGAAGGCATCCTTCCCACCAGGCTTACAGGCTGGAAGTTTACCGCCTTGATGACATCGTTGTTGTTCAGGGCGAAGTTGATTATGTTCGACATCTCTCCGTCGTTTACGGTCCTTATCAATGTCGGAACGAGGACGATCCCTATTCCTGCCTTCTTCGCGACCTCGAGCGTCTTTGGAGCTTCCCAGTGGTTCTTAGGATTGGCCCTCTTCGAGACTCCGTCGAAGCTCATGTAAAGGGTTGAGACACCTGCGTGCCTTATCTTTACTGCGAGTTCAGGATGCTCAGCGAGGATTATCCCTGTCGTGTTCAATTGTATCTGGTCAAAGCCCGCCTTCTTCGCTCCCGCGATTATCTCGACTATGTCGCTCCTCATCAGGGGTTCTCCCCCTGTTATCTGAAGTGCGTTTGCAGGTATCGGCTTCTGGTCTTTCAATGTCTTGAAAAGCTGGAAGAGCTCATCCCTTGTAGGCTCGTATATCGCCTCCCCTTCCTTTGCATAGAAGAAGCAGTACCAGCATGAGAGGTGGCACCTGTTCGTTATGACCACGTTGGCAAGTCCTGTGTGCGACTTGTGCCTTTCGCAGATTCCGCAGTCGAACGGGCAGTTCTCCCCCTTATTAACATAATTAGGATTGTCAAAGCCCCTTCCGAAGTAGTTGTAGTTCCTCATCTTCATGTACATGTCGTAGTCTTCCCAGTACTTCTCGACTGTCCATCCGTGATCGGGGCAGTTCTTCCTTATCATGACGTTCTCTTCGTCCTTGTAGATCGTTCCGTCGATTATGAGCTTGCACTCCGGACATACTGTCTTCGTCCTCTCGAGCACCGGCATCTTGCTTACTTCCTCTATCGTCCTGTGGTAGGGAGCAAGCGTTGGGTTCTCAGGTACAGCATCAATCTGGGTAACCTTCAGAGTGTTACCGCTTGGCATGGCAATCCCTTTGTCCATAGTATCCATATCATAACCATTTGAGATGTAATACATGAGTAAGGTATTTAAAGATATTTAAAACTTGGTTATAATTCTAATAGAGTATTGGTGACAGGGGTTTTGTACCGACGGAAACCCCTCGTTCCCCTTGTCCAGGGATGACAGGGCTTCCTGCTTCGTCATATACGTTTGTTCAGCGACCAACCAATGCAGGATTCCTGTCTGTTTCGCAGGCACGGTGCCGCTGTGCGCCCCCAGGCAGGCAGGCTTCGCCATCTCGCCCGTAGCCTTCATTATTGTTCTGTTAGGCATTTCAGGATGACAAAACTCCGCGATTCTGGGCGTTGGTTGGAGCAGATGCGAGTGCCGTCGCAGCTGCCTTTCCCATACCTCATTTCCATTTACAGAAATTGAGAAGGAGATGAGGCCAGCCAAAGGGCTCGGGATGGCCATTCGGCCGTTTATGCGGCAATACAGCCGAGTCCTACTTTGAAATCAAAGGCGCAGGAAGTTGGTTTTATGTCTGATTTATGTATATTTTCCAACAAGCCACAGTATATAAAGTCGACTGATGCTTTATCGCCGAAGACCATAGGAAGATTTATATATCTTATTCTTTACTATAAATGTACCTGATTTTAGATCACATTTAAAAAGTTAATGGCGAGAGCATGGCAAAGCAAAACAAGAGTTCAAGGAAGAATATAAAAGAGGGAATCGACGTTCCGAGCCCTGGCCACAGGCCAGACCTCGGAAGCGTTGAGGTGCCTGGAAGAGTGGCGGTTTCAGATATAACTGCGGATCCGATTGAGGAAATGCAGGTCAAGAGGCCTCCCACAGTCAGGCTGGGAACGGCACAGCCGGCACTGAAGAAGTGCCCCAGCTGCGGAAGCTCGGACATAATCTTCGACAATGAAAGGGGAGAGAACGTCTGCAACAGCTGCGGACTGGTCATAGAGGAGAACATGACTGACGAAGGGCCGGAATGGAGGGCCTTCGACGCAGACCAGAGAAACGCAAGGGCCAGGACTGGAGCCCCTATCAAGTACATGAAGCCTAACAAGGGGCTTGTCACAGAGATAGACATGTACAACAAGGACATAAGAGGCACAAGGCTGTCCTCGAAGAGGCAGGCGCAGTTGTACAGGATGAGGAAGTGGCACAGGAGGGCGAGCATTGCGAGCTCAAGCGAGAGGAACTATCTTGTCGCGCTGCCGGAGTTGAACAGAGTGGCCAGCTACCTGGGACTGCCTGACAACATCAGGGAGCAGACTGCACTTTTGTACAGGCAGTGCGTTAAGAACAACCTCATCAGGGGCAGGCCCATAGAGACAGTAGTGAACGCGGCCCTTTATGCAACATGCAGGAGCGCAGGAATGCCAAGGACATTGGACGAGATATCGCAGATATCCAATGTTTCGAAAAAGGAGATCGGCAGAACTTACAGGATAATAGCGCATGAGCTCAATCTCAAGATACCGCTAACTGACCCGTCAAGCTACGTCCCCAGATACGTTGCCGCGCTGAAGCTCAGTGGAGGAGCGCAGGAGAAGGCAATGGCGCTTCTCAAGCAGGCGATGAAGAAGGGACTGATAAGCGGAAGGAGCCCTACTGGAGTATCGGCTGCAGCAGTCTACATCGCGGGCGCGCTCGTCGGGGAGAGGAGGACGCAGAAGGAGGTAGCCGATGTTGCCGGGGTCACAGAAGTGACAATCAGGAACAGGTACAGGGAGCTGAAGCAGGAGCTGGCTATTGACGTAAATCTGTGATAAGGGAGATGAGTTGATGCGACCTGCATCGATTATTCTGGTGCTGCTTTTTATTTTGGCTGCACCGTTTTCCGTTTTTGCGCAGAGCCTTGGCCCCCAGAACTATACCTACGCCAGGGCCAACACTACGCTCTCGAACGCCACAGCTTATCTGAGTCGGATAAACGACAGCGGATATCTGGTCTTCACGCCTAACCTCAGGCAAGCGTACTCTTACCTGGGCACGGCGAAGCTGCTTCTCAACAAATCGCCGCAGGGCTCAGTGCTCTACTCGAATCTGGCAGTAAAATCTGCAAGTAGAGCATACGGGAATATAGAATCCTACAGAGAAACATCAATACTGGGAGCACTGGTATTCACGATCGCAATGGGGCTTATCCTCTACAGGTTCATGGTGCCGGTGAAGAAGAATAGATGATGATATGGTCGAGAAAGAGAAAGCGCTAGAGGAGCACAAGAAGAAGAACGGCAAGATAGAGATTATGCCGAAGGTGCCGCTGAACTGTGCGGATGACCTCTCAACGTATTACACGCCTGGGGTTGCGTATCCGTGCCTTGCGATAAAGGAGAACCCGAATCTCTCGTTCGATTACACCGCAAGGTCAAACATGATAGCGATAGTCACAGACGGAACGCGGATTTTGGGTCTGGGAAACATCGGGCCCGAGGCCGGAATGCCCGTGATGGAGGGCAAGGCGGCGCTCTTCAAGAAGTTCGGAGGAGTAGACGCTGTGCCGCTCTGCATAGCAACGACTGACGAGGAGGAGATACTAAAGTTCCTCAAGAACATAGCCCCGTCCTTCGGAGCCATAAACATAGAGGACATAGAGTCGCCGAAGGCGTTCAACGTGGTCAACAGGGCGCAGGAGATGCTGAGCATACCTATCTTCCATGACGACCAGCAGGGCACTGCTGTCGTGGCTGTAGCGGCGCTGCTCAATGCGGTGAAGCTGGCAGGAAAAGGGAAGGATGCCAAGATAATAGTCAACGGGGCTGGAACAGCGGGGATAGGGGTGGTGAACCTCGCGCTGCATGCAGGCTTCAAGAACATAATCGTAGTCGACAGCAGGGGAGCAGTCTACGACGGAAGGGACGAGGACATGAACGACTTCAAGAAGATGATGGCAAAGAAGACAAACCTTGGAAAGATGCGCGGAAGCCTTGCAGATGTCGCCAAGGGCGCAGACGTCCTCATAGGATTGTCGAAGAAGGGCACATTCACGAAGGAGATAGTCGCAGGCATGGCTGAGAAGGGCATAGTGTTCGCCCTCGCCAACCCCGATCCGGAGATAACATATGACGATGCGAAGAGTGCTGGCGCATTCATAGTGGCGACAGGAAGGAGCGACAGGCCCAACCAGGTAAACAATGTCTTCGTATTCCCAGGCATAATGCGTGGGCTTCTCGATGTCAGGGCGAAGGGCATAAACGAGGAGATGCTATATGCGGCTGCCTTGGCGGCCTCGAAGGGCGCTGGAAAGAACCTGGGCCCGGAATACATCCTGCAGGGAGTCTTTGACAAGGGCTATCCAAAAACCGCGGCAGAGATCGCTGCGGCTGTCGCCGAGGCTGCGATACGGACGGGGATGGAGAGGATCGCCAGGACGCGGGAGGAGATAAAGAAGGGAATGAGGGAGCGCCTGAAGAGATACGCCCGTGCGGAGAAGAGGGTCTTGAAGATTTCCTGACAGGAAGAAACGTTCCTGCAAGCGTGCGCTGCGCATGATGAATCATGAGGCTGTTAGGAAAACCGCCGGATGCGCTGCGATGCTATCCTGAGTCCCAGTCTATCTTGTAGAAGGAGATGACATAGCCCGCCAGCTTGGCGTCCGGGATGACATCCAAGGCCTTCACGACTGCCATGACCCTGTCAAGCGAGGGATCTGTGCCCAGGGCGCGTATGAAATATAGCGCGATTATGTACATTATGTGGTTCTTGAGGGGCATGCCCATCATGCTGTCAAGCATCGCGGCGTTAGGCGTTATGCCCATGGCGCCGACTATATTCTCCATGGAGCGCCTCTCGACATCCTTGCCAGAGAAGGTCAGCAGGCCGAAGGCGGCTATGTATGGAAACACCTCCTTCTCGGTGAAATTCGCCACGCGGGCGTCATGCATGAGCACGTCTATCTGCTTCACCACGAATCCTGACGTAATGGCAGAAAGCGAGAAGACCATGTCAGCCATCTTGTTGAATACGACAGAGACATCGCCCTGCGGCTCGGGCAGGTCGTAGCCCACCTTCCCACAGCTGAACTCCTTGTAGTACTCTATGGTGAATCCTGCGATCTCGGGGTCTGGGATAAAGCCCATCGCGTACATCATCTTCGAGACGTTCTCTATTGTCTGCTCCATGCCCACCGCCGCAAGCATGTAGATTATGTTCAGGTAGATGTTGTAGTTCCTGTAGTTCATGGAGCGCAGCGCCTCGAGCATCTGGCTGGCCGGGGCGATCTTCAAGGATACGAGAAGGCGCTCAGCCCTCTCGGCGCTTATCTCCCTGCATGCGTACGCAAGCGCGCCGACGGCGTAGAGGTAGTTTATTATTCCCTTGTTCAGGTTCAGAAAGACCTGCCTTGTCTCGAGTGTCCTCTTGATCTCCCGCAGAAGGAGTATGACCTTTGCCTGCGACCCTTCCTTGACCACAAGCTCAAGCCTCTCTCGCATGCTTTTCTGATTTAGTGATTCAGGAGACTCCATTCAAGAGATAGTGAAGAGGAATGCTATAAATATCTTTTTCAGAGCGCTATGACTTGTTGGTGATGGGTATTCCGATCCTTCCGGTGAAGACCGCTGCGTTGTATCCTTCGGAGGCGAGGTTTTTCGCGAATTTCTGTGAGCATTCGGCGCTGCCTCTCGTATATATCTCCTTTGGGCTGCACGCCTCGATGTATTCTAGCGCCTGGTCGAATCCCGCGTGGTCGCTCAACGGGAACTGGACGTCGACGCCGAGATTGTAGCTTTTGGCAAAGCCGCTTGCTATGGCGGTGTATACCCTCTTGCCATACGCATGCGAGAGCTTTTGCGCTATCCCATGGATATTGTGTGAGCTCGTTATTCCCAGGAAATTCTCCCTGGCTATAAGGTCAAGCTCTCCGTCGTCACCTTCCAAGGACGCGTAGTCGAGCTTCATGCCGTTGTTCGAATAGATCTGGTTTATCATGGATATTCTCTTGTCTACAATGGGGCATATCCCGATCTCGTTGGCTATCTTGGTTATCTCCTGCGATTTTCCCAGGGCGTAGGAGCTGAACAGGACTATGCCTCTCTCGAGCTTGATCTTCAGGTATGATTGGATTGCGGCTGTTGTCTCCGCCCTGTCGCCGAATACATCAGTCTTGTTAGGGTATGTGGAGTCTATTATGAGGATGTCGGCCTTTTTCGTCTCTATGGGCTCGGCGACAAGGGAGCAGTCCATCTGGTAGTCTCCGCTGTATATTACAGAGGATCCCAGCTCGTCCGACTCGGCATAGAGCTGCTTGGACCCCAGGATGTGACCGGCATTGAGGAGCTCCACCGATCTCAGGTTATCGATCAGCTCTATCTTCTTCCTCGGGTTCCTTGCCTCGACGAGCTCCTTTGTGACCTTGCTTGCTATTACCTTCCTGTCCTTCCTTAGCCCGGAGGTATGGTCGGAATGGGCATGGGAGACGAAGTTTACGTTCGCGTCTGGCTCGCCGCAGTCCAAGGATATGATGTACTCCCCTACGTTCAGTGCCATCAAGTCGCCACTGACGAATCAAATGTTAAGGCTTAAATAAGTGTTCGCACCGAAAGGTTATCCTAATCAAAGTGTAACGATGGTCGAGAAGGTAATAATAATAGGATCGGGCCCTGCGGGCCTTTCTGCCGCCATATACACCGCGAGGGAAGGCTTCAAGCCCCTCGTACTCGCGGGCTCGACAGGCGGAGGCCAGCTTGAGCTGACTACAGTGGTGGAGAACTTCCCAGCCTTCCCCGAAGGAGTCATGGGACCCGAGCTCGTCCAGAAGATGAAGAAGCAGTCAGAGAGATTCGGGACGAGGTTTGTCTACGAAGACGTCAGCTCAGTGGATTTCTCATCGAGGCCGTTTAAGATAACTGCCGGAGGGAGTGAATACGAGACTGAGAGCGTAATAATAGCTACAGGCGCAAACGCGAAGATGCTTGGAATCGAATCGGAGAAAAGGTTCATAGGCAGGGGAGTCTCGACTTGCGGCACATGCGACGGCCCGTTTTTCAAGGGCAAGGAGGTCATAGTCGTCGGCGGCGGAGACACGGCGATGGAGGATGCCAATTTCATAACTAATTTTGCGAACAGCGTGACAATAGTCCATAGAAGGGACTCGTTCAGGGCGAGCAAGATAATGCAGGACAGGACCTCCGCGAACAGGAAGATCAAGGTCATCTGGAATTCCGCAGTGGAGGAGATATTGGGCGACCAGAAGGTTACAGGAGTCAGATTGAAGAACCTGGAGACAGGCCAGATTTCTGAGATGCCGATAGACGGCGTTTTCATGGCGATAGGCTACGCCCCGAACACAACTGTCTTCAGGGGAAAGATGAAGCTTGACGACCAAGGCTATATCATAACCAATGATGAGGTTCTCACCGACATAGAAGGGGTTTACGTGGCGGGAGACGTGGCAGACAAGGTTTACAGGCAGGCGATAACCGCGAGCAGCAGCGGAGTTAAGTGCGCCCTCCACGTCAGGGAATACATAGCGAAGTTGGATTACGAGAGAAGCAATTCCCCCTAATTCCTCTGCCGCGGATTCTAGAAAAGCTTCTTCTGGTTCTTGTATTCGGTAAAGCCCGAAGCCCTGACCCCAAGTTTCCTTATTTTTTTCGAGGAATCGACATTTTCCCTGTAAAGTTCCACTGCGGTTTTGGCGATCTCCTCAGGGTTGCTGGTCTGCCTTATGCTCCTGCTGTGAAGATGCTCTATGAAATCGCCGTATCGCAGTTTCAAGGTAACCACCCTGTAGGAGAGGCTCCTGCCTGCGACATCCTTGCCCACCTGGGATGAGAGCTCCTTTATCTCCTTTGTGATCTCGTCGTCTTTCCTTGTGTCGTGCTCGAAGGTGAACTCCCTGCTTATCGACTTGACTTCATAATTCTCGACGACCTCGCTTTCGTCTATCGCGTTTGCGGAGTTGTGCAGCTCAAGCCCGAATGCGTTGAAATGATCCATGAGGTCCATGACGCTGGCCTTGGCCAGCTCGCCCACGGTCTTGTAGCCCATTTTCTCCAGTTTCTCTTCGGTTTTCTTGCCGACCCCGTAGAGCTCGCCCACGGGAAGCTGCGCGAGGAAACTCTTCGCCTCGTCTGGCTTGACCAGCTTTATCCCGTTAGGCTTTGCCTTCTCGCACGCCATCTTCGCGACAAGCTTTGTGTTGCTGATCCCTATGGAGCACGGGAGCTTCGCCTTCTCCCTGACAGCGCTCTTTATCTGCTCCGCGTAGGAAAGCGCCTCGTCATAGCTCCCCGCCTTGCCTGAAACGTCGGCGAAGAACTCGTCTATGCTGACCTGTTCGACAAGCGCGGAGTACTCGCGTATTATGGATAGCACTTCGCCGGATTTCTTCTCATAGTAGGAATAGTCCACAGGAAGATACTCGGCATCGGGCTTTATCTTGTAGGCCGTGGAGATCGGCATGGCGCTGTGGATGCCGAACTTCCTTGCGACATAATTGCACGTCATGACGACACCGCGCCCCCTGCCCTCCTTGGGGTCCGCGCCCACTATGGTGGGCCTTGTCTTCAGCTCCGGCCTCTTTATCTCCTCGCATGCCGCGAAGAAATAGTCCATGTCGATAAGCATTATGGTGCGCATGAGGACCAGCCGGCGGGAGGGCGCTATGATAGTATTATTTCCTCGTCCACCCTGCCTCTCGGGACAGTCTCCCTGAAGGTCTGCGTCCGGAACTTGCTGAGTATAACCTTGGGATTCTTCCAGGAATGCGCCTGCAGCCCGGCCTCGATGCAGAGATGCGCGAGGAACTCGTCTGTGCTCCAGTTGTTCTTCATGGCCATGAAGGGCAGCATTACCCCCGTATGGTATCCCGACGCTATGGCCATTCCGTCCCTGCCCAGTTCTATCTCGCTTTTTATGGCTTCGTAGTCGTCATTGCGGAGCAGCTCCGGCTTTGAGAGCGTGCTCACCCTTACCACCACATGATCGAATTCCATGTGCGACAGGGGAACAAACCTGGGATCTTCGGCGGCCTTGACTGCTGCTTCGACTAGGGATCTTCCGAGAGGCGCTTCTGGGCTGGTGAAGCCGACTATTCCCCTCAGTTCATTCGTGGGATAATGGGCTATTGCCACGAAGACGCCATGCTCGTCGTTGAAGCCCTCCAGGTTTCTCTCCACCATCTGCGGCCTGAAGCGCGGGGACAGTAGCTTGAGCTCTATCGCCTCTCGCGCAGCCTTTACAAGCCGCGCCCCGTCCTCTATTGTATAGCGCCTGTCCACACCCATCCATTATGATACGACTGAAAAAATATTTAGCATTATCCGAGAAAGGCGTTGGCGCTGCGCCATCCTTCAGGCAGCCTGCTTGCCAGGCGGGAAACTGGAGCCTCTTCGTCTATTGACACAGTCTGGATCGCAGATAGGATTGCAGGATTTGTGCAGCGGCAGGAATGAAGCATCGGAGAAGGATTAAGACGGCCCTCTCATCTTCCTGTTGTGGTCCAGGTTCAGTTTCTTGCATCTGCCGGAGCAGTAGTATCTCACTACACCGTTCCTCCGCACGTATGCGAAACCTGTGCCTTTCTCTATTTCAGTTGAACAGTATGAGCATTTCATTTAGAGCGCCTACCTTGCGATTATCCTCTTGTCCTCTCTGCTTGTGTCAGGAAGTCGTATAAGGTCTCCCTTCTTTATCCTTCCGGCGAAATTCCTTCTTATTACTCTACCCTTGTCCCTCCCTTCAAGTATCTTGCACATCGCCTGCTTTATCTCCCCGTATATCCCCGTCCTTGCAGGCTCGACGCCGACTACCTCTGCAAGGAATCCTTCAAATCTGGAGCCCTCTACAGGCGGAGCACGCTGCCCTGCCTGGGCCTGTGGCGCTGCCTTTCCTCCTGAGTGAGGCTTCCCCTTTTCATCGTTAGCTTCTTCTGCCATTCAAAATCACTGTGCCGCGGGTTCGGGTTCGGGAGCGGCCTTTTCCTTCTTAGGCTTGTGCTCCTTTGGAGCAGCTTCCTTCTTTTCGATGTGCTCCTTCTTCTCCTCAGGCGCCTTTCCAGTGGTCATGCCCGCTATGCTCTTTATCGCAGCCTCGCCTTCTCCTGCCTTCTCTATCGCGACTGCCGAGCATGGAACATTTATTCCGACGGCCTTTCCGAGGTCCATCTTTGTAGGGACGTAAGAATAGACTATCTTCTTCTGGTCGCAGAGCTTCGGTATGTGCATCAGTATCTCCTGCGGTTCGACGTCCTCAGCCATCACAACAAGTGATGCAAGGCCGCGCTCGACGCTCTTGGTTACTTCGTTCACTCCCTTCCTTACAGTTCCGCTCTGCCTCGCAAGCCTTACAGCTTCGAGTGACTTGTCCGATACCTCCTTAGAAGATTTAGCCATAGTTATACCTCATGTCATTGGTTTTAGTTTATGTATTGCCGGAGAAGGCTATTAAAGCTTTCTATCTGGGCTCGTTTAAGAAGTCAGACACTGTTCGATAGGCGGCGCGTTTAGGCAAAGCCTGCCGCTGCAGGCATCTTGGGTTTGGCAGCGGGCCCGCGGGCAGTCCTTTCAGCCTGGACTGAGGAAGCTTTGCTTTGAGTCGTCTTTTCTGGGAGCTCTTTGCAGTGAGTCGTTTATGCTCCTTATTATGGTGAGCATCTTCTTCTCCCTCTGGCCGGAAACCCTCAGGTAGACCTCATCCTTTGTCCCGTTAGCGCACAGGATGTATATCTCGCCTCCGCGGAACCTTCCTGTCCTTCCTCTCCTTTGTATATTCCTTATCTCGCTCGGTATGGGCTCGTAGAATACGACAACGTCGACGCTTGGTATGTCGAGCCCTTCCTCTGCGATCGAGCTCGCCACGAGGACATTTGACTTCCCCTCCCTGAATTCCTGGATTGTCGCTTTCTGCATCTCCTGCGTCACCCCCTCCTTTTTGCCGACGAAGGCGCTGGCCTTGAAGCCGTTGTTGTTCAGGTACTCGACCAGCATCTTTATTGTGGAGCGGTACTGCACGAAGACTATGGCGCTCTTGTCCTTGTAGTCCTTTATGACGTCTATCACGGCGATCACCTTCGGGTGCTCCTCGCCGTTCTTCAGGGCCTCATCGGCAAGCTTCCTTGCCTGGATTATGTTCCTGTTGCTGAGCAGGCTCTCGACAGCCCTGCTCTTCTTCTCCCTAGCGGCAAGGTTCTCCATGTACCTGTGGAACGGGTATATGCCTTCTGTGAGGAGCAGGTCATAGGCGTGGCTGAGGTTGAGGAGCTTTACGTAGCTGTGTATCGCCGCGAACTTGTAGTTTGCGGCCTGTATCTTGCTTATCTCGTCGCCGACTTGCAGCAGCCTTCCCCTAGGTATCCTTGAAAAGTTCTTGAAGTGCAGGAGGCCGGTCTTGTTCAGCGCGGCAAGGCTGGCCTCGGCCTCGGGAGCGATCAGATTCGCGATCTGGCTCAGCCTCTCGCCTATCTCGACGTTCACCACGTGAGTGTTTTTCGGCATCACGTACCTTGCAACATCCGCATCAGTGGAAATCCTCGTCTCTATGTGCCTTATGTTGAGGGAGTCCACAAGAGCCTGTATCCGCTCCTTCTTGCCTCCTGGGGAGGCAGTAAGCCCGACAATGAGTATATCCTTCAGGTTGCATTCGTTTGCTATGTAGGTATAGGCGTATTTTCCAACGGCCCTGTGGCACTCGTCAAATATGACAGTCTTGAAGCCGTCCAGCGTCAGATAGCCGCCTTTGAGGTCGTTCGCGACAGTCTGCGGCGTCGCTATTATCACTTTCGCAGTCGATTCGCTCTCCCTTCTCTTTTCCTTGCCTGTGGAGCCCAGCAGGAGGAGTATCTCTTCCGGATCGATGTTAAGCATTCCAGTGAGAACCGAATAGTGCTGCTCGGCGAGCGGTTTCGTCGGCGCCAGGAGTATTGCCTTGCCCCCATTTGCAAGCGCGTTCGCGATTATCGCGGTGCCGATGAAGGTCTTTCCGAGGCCTGTTGGTATGACTACCAAGGTGTTGCCCCGCTCAAGGATCGATCTGATTATGTTCAGCTGGTACTCCCTGAAGTCTACGCCCTCCATGTTGAGAAGGCGTATGCCGCTTCCTATGCCAAGCCATCTCTCGTCAAGCGCCATGATTGATTTTATCTGTGTTTAGCCTTTTAGATGTTCGCAGCTAGGAGCCCCTGTCCCTGTTCGCCGATGAGAGCGCATTGCGCAGGAATTCCTGCAGGGCCTCTTCGCCTTTCACCTTCCTGAAGGCGCTTATAGCCGCGTCTAGCCGCCTGCCCACTTGCATCTCCTTTGCCTTTTCCGGAGGTTTTTCAGCTATGCCTTTCTCATTGGCGAGCCTGACCAGCATGCTCTTCACCGCGCCTAGCGTCTGTACCCCCATGTATCTGGAGTACCTGCTCGTGAATGAGAACATGCTAATCGCGTAGGTCCTGCCGTTCCATTCTATCTCTGCTTTCTGGTTGTTGTTCACGGCTATTTTATTTATCGGCTTTGACGTGGCTCTCTGAAGGGCCGTTACCATAGAGGCAAGAAATTCTTCGCTTGAGAAACATTCCGCTAGGCGGGAATTTCTCTTATTTCCCCTGGCGGCCTCTTCAGACTCGCCTCGCCCCTGCTGGAGTAGGATGCGTACGTATTTCTTCGCCTTGCCCACTGATCCTATTTCCTCTTCGTTTCTCGCAAGCTTATTGAGAAATGCCGTCATGTTTATTGTGTAGCTCTTGCCTTCCCACACGAAGCTCACAGGTTTTGAATCGAGAACAGAGATCTTTTTGAAGTGCTTGCCTGCCTGTTTTTCCAGCGCAGTTGCCACGGCAACGATGAAGTCGGCATTGAGGAGAGCCGCAGTCGGAATCGGATACTTTTCCCTCCTTTGGCGCTTGGGCTTCTCTCTTTCAGCCGCGCTTGGGGCTGCAGGCTCGGCGCTCTCGGAGCCATGGCCGTCTGGTTCCGCGTTGACCAGTATGTCTCCGCTGGACACTGCAGCTGCAACCTTGGTTCTTTGCTCCTCCCAGGAGTCGGTTTCCCCTTCGAGCTCTTTCTGCACAGCTTCCTTTTCTGCGGCAGCCTCGTTTGCCCATTTAGGAATTGTCTTGCCGTTCATGGCTGCCGTGATGGCGTGCTTAACCGTATTGTATAATGTCACATTCCGGGTTATCATAGTCTCCAGAAGTCTTGAATAGAATGGGTCTAGAACGCTTTTCGCCACTACTGTGTGCTGCACCTCCTCGTTTCTTGTGTGCGCGACCACGACACGCGCGAGTGGTGCGCCCCTTTCGATAATTGCAAGTTGTATCTCCTTCGCGGTGTTAGGATGCACAGCCAGCACATCTACGCATATGCCATGTTTTAGAAGGTATCTTTGAACTTCAGGGCGTATGTTGACGCATTGTGCCAGGATCCTGGACAGCTTATCATGATCGTCTATTGGATATGGGGAGGCCAATTCCTTCAGAACCTTCAGTACCTTCGCCTCTGGATCTATTTTTATCACTGGCTTTTCGATAGGGAAAGGCGCTTCTCTCTCGTTTCTAAATGCCCCAAAAAAGTGGTCTGTTCCTGGAAGCCGTGATAATGCCGGTTTCGTTTTGGTACCCTTCGTCATCTAACCACTTGCGCTTTTGCGTTGCCTCCGATGAGGATGGTCCGTTTTTCCTATATAAACCTTATCTGTAGGGGCCGCAGTGTGCAGGCGCACGCCAGGCTAGCGCCACGTCGTGGAGGATGTAGCTAGGTATAAATAGATTGCATTCGCTATCCAAATGGGTATTAGAAATGGGAAAAAAATACGAGATTCCTCAGCTCCCATATGCATACAATGCATTGGAGCCATACATATCGGAGCAGATAATGAAGCTGCATCATGACAAGCATCATGCCGCTTATGTGGCCGGAGCCAACGCTGCGCTCGAGAAATTGGAGAAATCCAGGAATGGGGAGATGCAGATAGACATAAGGGCTGTGCTCAGGGACTACAGCTTTAATTTCGGAGGGCATATGCTTCACAGCATTTTCTGGCCGAACATGGCGCCTGCAGGAAAGGGAGGAGGAAAGGTAGGAGGAGGCATTGCCGACAAGATAAACAAGGATTTCGGGAGCTTCGACAAGTTCAAGACCCAGTTCTCGGAGGCTGCAAAGACAGTGGAGGGAAGCGGATGGGCTTTGCTGCTGTATGATGCTGAGACAGACCAATTGGTACTGACGCAGATAGAGAAGCAGAATTTCATGCACCTTGCAGGCCTTCCGATACTCTTGGGCCTTGATGTCTGGGAGCATGCCTATTACCTTCAATACTGGAACGACAGGGGCAAGTACGTGGAATCCTGGTGGAATGTGGTCAACTGGGACGACGTGGACAAGAGGTTCGGCAAGACAAGCGTCTAGGCCCTGAAGCCAGGGGCATTGCCAGCGTGTTTATTTGGTGACATCGTGGATGTGAAGTACATCGTTGCTGCAGTGTTAGCCGTAATCATCATAGCGACTGCGGGGTTCATCCTCTCCACTAGCCATAAAGGCGCAGGATCCCCTGCCAATTCCCAGAACAGGTCTGCCAATAGCACAGCGCAGTCGGCGCAGAGCACAGGCGCCTTCGTGCCAATACGCTTCAACCAGACCGATTACTACAATTATTCTTACCTCATATCCACCGGCAATCTGTCTGCACAGACGAAAAATGCGCTAGGGCCTTTCTCGCCCAGCTTCATGCAGCTTCCTAACGGCACAGCGCGCATCGTGATGACGCTTGCCGGACGCTCCGGTAACCAGACAATCATGGTGCCAGACGGCGAGAGGCTCTATTTCGTGGACGGCTCGCTGAGGGACGATAATTCGACAGCGGATAGCAACTTCACCGATGATGGACTGGCAGTGGTCAACGCGACGGGCTACGTAGTCAACATGAACGGCAACTCGGCTGGCTGATCGCCAGAAGAGAAGAGGAGATGCTTGGAGAGGCCGGTAAGCCCGATTTATCTCTTGGCGCTTCCGATAGCAGTGTTCCAGGCAGATGCAGGCCGGAGTATATGGAGACAGCGAGATTGATACCAGTAATTGCCTTCCATTTTATCGTAATGGCGTTTGCCCTTTTCGCGCCAGGCCGCCGAAGCATAAAGTAAGATACGAGGCTTGAAATTGTTGGGATTTGAATCACGATTTTCAGATTCTTGAAAATCGGAATCAAGCACTTTTGTCTCGCTATTTTTCTTCATAAGCTCGCCAAAATTTCCAGGCTTAAATTTTGGATTCGTTTCATTCAGACCGATTGAATAGGGCAATAAAGCCATTTAAGCCAAGACTGTTCGATCCAAGAAAATCTGAACCCAATTTTTACTCCCACGTCCATATCGCTCAGCATAGAATCAAAAAGAACCAAGCAGGAATAACAAGTATTGTGCCGTTCATTTCAAAGGTGTTTTTTGATACGCATATTCCGAAGCCTGATTTATATTTTTGTACAAACTCTTTAGTTGATTTAAGGTCTTCACTAGCTATTTTATTCCTGTATTTTACTTCTATTGGAATCGGTCTGCCCCGATGTTCAAAGATTATGTCTATTTCTCCCTTGTCATCTCTCCAATAAAAAAGCTCTGGCCTTAGTTGTGGTGATATTTTGAATTTTAATCTTGTGCAATGGTCATGCACTACTGTTTCTGCTATTTTCCCAAGTTCATTTGAATCTAATAGGACATTATCTACAAATGTGTT
>DAHVAM010000019.1 GCA_027314605.1 Microcaldota archaeon | reverse complement strand
AGGATTAGCCTGTCAGAGCAGAAGCTTCCTGTCATTCAGTATCTCTCCGAGCACAGCCTTCAATTTCGCATCCTCGCTCTCAGCTCCCTTGCATTCTATCCTTTTTGCGGAAGCCAGAATCTGCGAGGCATCAGGATTCTTCTCGTATATCCTGAGCAGGGTGTTCAGGGTTTCCTGACTTTGCGGAGACTTTACAATTGCAGAACTAAGCGCGTTGATTATGGCCAACTGCTCAGTCTCTTGAAGCTTTGAGGTAGCTGCCCGAATGCCATTCAGCCTTGTCAGGTATGGCAGCGCCGGCGAGGTTGTAGAGAGCAGGTCTCCGTCAGCCTTCGGATCCATGACTCCCACGAGTTTTTGATTCAGCCTTATCCACGCTTCTGCAGGATCTGCCCTACGCATTCCTGTGATTTCGTGTTTCCGTGGAGAAGCCGCAAAGCCTGCCCCTAAATCAGGGTTTGTATTTGTCTTGTATGCCATCTGACCGCCTATCTCTGGAGCTAGGTTAATTAACAGAAGACTTGTGTGGATTGGTATATAAGCATTGTGCCCAACCGGGAGCTACATCGTGAATCCTTTCTTTCCCATCTCCAGTCTCAGGATGTCAAGCTCTTTCCTTGTCTTCCAGAATTTTTTGAGAACTCCTTGGTCTTCCCTCGAAGTGGAGATGGCAACGACCGAGTCCTTCCCTCCGGCGCCAGGCAGTTTTGCTACCAATGCGCCATTCTTTTCGCTTTCATCTATCAGGGCAGAGCAGTCATCCGGCTCTATGCCAACCTTGCTCAGCCTGCCCAGTTCCTTTGTAAGGGATCTGCCCCGCTCAAAGGCCTCTCTGAACGAGGCTGTTGCCCCTTCGTCTCCTCCGCTGATTTTTTTCAGGGCATCGACAGCCTCGATGTTTGCCTGATTCAGCTCCTTGATCAACTCATTATACTTTTCAGGCTGGCTTTGCTTGAATCCGGCAACCGTCCCAACGCTTGAGGCGGTGTTCATCGACTCCCCGATAAAATTTGCAAATGTCATTCTGAAATCCTCAGGGAACTGGAGCCTTTCAAGGGTATAGTCCCATTTCTTCTTGACTAACCTGAGCAGCTCGCTGTTCGAAAAGCCCTCTGGCAACGATCTGATCAGCTCAGGTGAATATCTCGTGTAGACTATGCTTCCGTAGCAGGCCGCGGCGATGTCGAAACCGCTGCCAACCTTTCCTGTGGCTATGCTGTGGGCGATCTGTGCAAGCTTGTGTATCCTGTCCCTGCTTGCCTTGACCTCTAACGATTTCAAGGTGCATGCTATCGCCGCGACGGTCAGGGCAGCGCTGCTGCCCAGTCCGCTTTTTACGATTCTCCCTCCGGTTATGGCGTACGAGAATTCTTTATCGTTTTTTGTGTTGACCAGCATGCCATGCAGCCTTTCTCCTGTGGCGGAGGCATAGCGCAGCGCTATCTCGACTGACGTCTTGAGGAGAGTCAATTCTTTTGGACCCTGCACGGCAAGCTTACCGGAGGAAGGATCCATGCCGCCTCTCACATTCATGTCGAACTGCGGAACATTCAGTTCGACTGAGTTTTCCCCAGAGGGCTTTATGTTAACATGCACATAGGATTTTACCGTCGTTACATAGCTTACGTTCGTCCTTTCCAAGACAGAATACCCGCCTATCCAGAGTATCTTTCCAGGGGCGCTTGCTTCGGTTTCTTCGGCCATGCAAAACACATTACTTCGGAGCCATACGCGCCAGGTCGATCAGGGAGTCTCCTCTAAGGAGCGAGGGCCCGCTGCCCTGGCCTGCCACTCTCGTCTCCATTATTTTTCCTTTCATTTCCTTCAGCGCCCAGAGTATCTCGTCCTTGAACTCCTCCTGTGTTATTATGTGGGCATTTGGGCCTGCATCGAATGTATATGCCGCTATGTTTTCTCCGGCTTCTCTATTCAGCTCCTCGATGGCCTCCATTATCTCATACGATGCGCTGTTAAGATATCTTATCGATGGCCTTGTGCCCATCATCAGCGCATGCATCTCGTTGCTGTCTGCCATTATCAGCTCAGCGAGAGCGCCGAAATCCCTCTCCTTGTAGGCGATTATTGCTTTCTCCACCCTTTTTTCGGCAGAAGCAGCCCTGGATTGGAACAAAGGATTTGTCTCAACTGTCTGCCTCATGCCTGCCCTCGAAGGAACCTTCTTCTTCTCAGAGGAGGTTATAGCTATTATGTCTATGATTTCCGGCCAGTATTTTTCATCAAACATCTGCTCCGCGTAGGAGTCGCTTCCATCTTTCCTTGAGCCCACGTGCCATTCCACTATGCCGCCGAAGATGCTCCTGCATGCGCTTCCGCTTCCCTGCCTCGCGATCATCGAAAGCTCCTTTTTGCTAAGCCCAGAGCCGAGCGCAGCATTCGCCGCCGTCACGAGAGTTGCTATTCCCGAGGCGCTCGAGGCCATCCCGCTCGACGCTGGAAAATTGTTTTTCGAGGCGACAAGGAAACCCGCATCGACATCCGCATCATTCCTCATCTTCTCTATGATCCAGAGCCTCTCCTCTATGTCTTTGTTTTTCAGGTCTTCCCTTTTTCCATCTATGAAGAGCCTGTCCTCCGTAAGCTTCTTTGAGAAAACGATGCTTGTAGTCGTGTTGACCACATCGTCAGCCAGCGTTATGCTGAGCGAGGAGTTCCACGGGAGCACCAGTTTCTCGTCGCGCTTGCCCCAGTACTTGATGAGGGCTATATTCGGGGAGCCTCGGGCAGTGAAAACCTTGTCTAGAGCCGCCAATACATCACGTTCAGTAATATCTTGTAAACGCTATCATGTGAGACGACAACCCTTATATCACTATTGCCGACAAACGGCAAAGACATAGCAACTTATAAATAGTGCCGGAAGCCATACTCAAGAGATATAATGGCCAATGCAGAGGCAAGGGCGCCTGGGGTCGTGAAGCTCTTCGGAGAGCATGCGGTCGTTTATGGGAAGCTGTCAGTCGCCGCGGCCATAAGCCTCTATTCCACAGTCACCGTGTCGGAGAGAAGGGGCACAGACCTGCGCATAGCGCTTTCGGATTTCTCCGATTTTTCTGTTTCGCTGGACAAAAGGAGGCTCGGATTGCTGTACACGAGATACAAGAACAAGAAGAGCCTCAATGACTACGCAAGCCTGAACAGTGACATCGACACCAAAGTGCTGCCCTTCGCAACAATCGCTGCAAGGCTGACCAACGAATTTGGTGCAAATATCCTAGGCAGGGAAGCGAGAATAACCTCCGAGATACCTAACCAGAGCGGAGGGGCCAGCAGCGCAGCATGCTCCACAGCATTCACAGTAGCAATGCTAAAGTCGGCAGGATTGGAGCTTGACGACCCGACAATCATAGACGTCGCACGTGACGGAGAGCGCATAGCGCACCTCTCCGAAGGCGCAGGCAGGATAGACGTGACAACCTCGTATCTGGGGGGCTATGTGAGCACCGCCAAGGAAGGCAGGAGGGAAGCTATAAAGACAAAGATCAATTTCGTGCTCATAGACACGGGCCCAAAGAAGAGCACAGCGGAGACTGTGGGCGGCGTGAGAAAGCTTTACGAGACAGACAGGGAGAACACCGAGAGGATACTCGGCGAGATAGAGGAATGCTCCGTCGAGGGGCTCAAGGCGCTTTCGGAAGGAGACCTCAAGTCTGTCGGCAGCTGGATGTACAAAGACCAGGAACTGCTGCGCAGTCTGGGGGTCTCGAGCGAAGGCCTTGATAGGGCAGTAGAGCTCTCAAGGGAGAACGGCGCCTACGGCGCAAAACTCAGCGGCGGAGGCGGAGGCGGCCTTGCCATAGCTCTCTCCAAGACTCCCAAGTCGCTGATCAGGGCAATGGAGGAGCAAGGCTTCAAGGCCTATTCTGCGGAGGTCGCGTTCGACGGCGCCAAATCCTACCTCTAGGGGTAGCTATAGGCTAAATTTATAGCCTTTCTCCTACACCATAATCTGGATTACATGGTCAACAGGATAAGGAACGAGCTGGTAGCCAAAGGCAGAATAGTTGCTGAGCGGCATGACCAGATAGGACAAGAGGCCGAGGTCAACGGCCTGCGCGGAGAGGCCAGCAGGAGGTACATGAAAGCCGCCAACGTATGGCTCATGCTAAGCAGGCATATGCTTGGTGAGGGAAGCAACCGCTGCGTCTCGAACTACTATTACCTACTGCAAAGGTCGAGAAGCCAGCTCCTAACCGGATCCCTCAGGAGCTGAGTCCGGCAGATGGGCAACATACTACCTATTTAAATATGGTTTTTCTTATAACTTCGGGCGAAATTGTGCTTCTGGGAATCAAGAGGATATACGAAAAGGCCAGCATAACCGATGGAAAACGGATACTCGTTGACAGGCTCTGGCCCAGGGGTGTCAGGAGATCAACCTCTAACATAGATGCCTGGATGAAGGACATAGCGCCAAGCGAGAAGCTGAGGAAGTGGTTCAACCACGATCCCAGGAAGTGGATGCTCTTCAAGAAAAGATACGAGGCCGAGCTGAAAAAGAACTCCGCGCTCAGGGCCCTTCAGGAAAAGGTGAACATCGAGGACATAACGCTTGTGTATGCCGCGCAAGACGAAAAAAGGAACAACGCAACTGTCCTTGCCTCGTTCTTGAAATCGCACGCGCCGAAGCCGAAGAAGGAAGACATATCGAAGAAGATCGCCGACGACCTGGAGAAGGAGTTCCAGACGGTATCAAGCTTTTAGAAATCAATATGGCGGGGTGGGAACACCGCATTGCCGAATATTCCTGGTTTTCCAACAGATAAGCCGGATAGCCGCCATATAACCGGAAATTGTACGCCTGCTTCCAGCATTGCTGGTTTTTGCGCCTTTTACGACGCCATTCTGATTCCTAATGCCTTTTCCTAATATTCCGAATGGCTAGCTTCTGGTCTTAAAGGAATCGCCTAAGATATGCGGCCAGCGCATATAAAAATAGTGCACGTATCGGATTGTAATCTCAAATGCAAGATGTATTCAATCAAGCTCTATCTTCTTGATTTCCAATTTTGCTATGTCGGCGATGTTGCTTATCTTCTTCACGCACTCGCTCTGGAAGCTTCCGTCTATTACGCTCTTTATCAGCTCCCCGCTCTCCTTGCCCGAAGCGATCTCCTTCGCGAGCTTCGAGATGTCGGCGCGGATGGCCTTCCTCTTTGTCGTTGTTATCTTGTTCCTCGTGACGATGAGAAGCTTCAAAACGAGGTCCCTTCCTTTGCTGTCCTTGAGCTTGTCTACGGTGTAGATCGCGCTGCTGTGCCTCCTTACGAGGGAGTGCAGGTAGCTGTACGTCTGCTCCAAGTACTGCAGCTCGGTGTGTGCTGAATTGCCGTTTACGTCTATGACCTTGAGGCCTACGACCATGAATGAGTGCTCCATCCTGTTTGTTATCCAGGACATGCTCGACTTTATTACACGCCCCATCATCCTGCTGTCATCGTCCGCAGGCATCTCTCCTATGATGTTGCTTCCTAGCTGCTCTGGGGGATAGACATTGAACCACTTCTTCTCCTTCCACTTCTCCATTCCTTTTGTCGTTGCCATGAATATCAACCCTTGATTATCAGCGCAGCCTGTTCAGGGTCGTACTTCCAGTCCTTCGGCAGCGTTCCCTCTCTCTTGTAATATTTGCTAAGTCTCCATATCTTGGACTCTGTCCTTACAAGCCTAAGCCTGTTGTGGAGGTCCTGCTTGTTTGAGGAAAGATGCTTCCTCATCCCAACAGCCTTCTTCATGAGATTGAGCATGTCAGCAGGCAGCGCCCTTGAGAGCTTCCTCTCGTCCATTATCTGCACGAGCCTCTTTCCCATTATCTGCCTAATGTATGGCACTCCGTGCTTGTCCTTCAGGTACTGCCCTATTATCTCAGGGCCCATGCCCTGCTTTGAGTAGTCCTCTATTATCTTCTCTATTTCAGCCTTGGAAAGTTTCGCGTCCTCCGGGGCCTTTCCTATCTCTACCTCCGGCTTCCGCGACTTCGCCTTTCCATGCTTTCCCGTATGCATCCTTGCCATTACGACACTCAAGCTAAGTAAATTATTTTTTATGCTGAAAAAGAGTCTAAGACAAGACCTCTCTTTTTGTATATTATAAGGTCACAATATTTATAAGCGTATGTCTTCCCTGAGCAAGAAGGCAATGGCGTGATACCCAATAATTATAAATGAGAAAAGAGTAATAATTTTGATGATATGCCAATTGTCCAGACTCCTGCACAGAAAAGAAGGATCGTCAACGCCGCTGGAATGGGCATAATACTGCTCAGGGACTGCCAGACCCGCGAACAGTCAGGGAGGAGAGCGAAGGAAAACAACGGCGAGCTTGTCTCTTTCGCGGAGCTCCTTAAGGTGTTGACTGAGGACAGCGGGGCATTTTCGTACGTAGCAGGCAGGTCGTTCTTCACCAGGGACGATCCTAGCCGCATAAGCACGGTTTCAAGCAGGCCTTTCAGCTACCACGTGATAAACTACGGTTCTCTCTCGCTGGATCCTGTGGACGAAAGCGCATGGGACCTTGTCCCCTACGTCAACCGAGCCATTGTCTCCCACGGCAGAAGCGGCGTTTCCATAGTTGTGGGCGAAAATCCCTCTCCGAGCGACGAAACCTTTCTCGACATCAACTGCAAGGCGAGTGGCAACTACGAAGCCAGCGCAGTCGTGATAGTCTCGATGGCAGCGGCGCAGTGCCTCGGAAAGAAGGAGAAGTACTCCGATTTCATTGGCAACGGGGTGCCTATCACCGAGAGGGAAAGGAAGGCCTTGCAGAAGCTCGGAATACGCAGATGAGCCAAACCAGGCGTTTTTAAGCATATCTTTCCGGGTTCGCTTTCTGTCCAATGCTCAAAGTCCCTTTATAAAGCATGCAATCTACTAGACTATCAGTGCTTGTATGAATAGGACAAGAGTGCCTCTGGACGATATAGGAAAATGGTCAGACATGGGACGCGGGTTAAGGCATAACGGCGGGACCGTTATCAGGGCCCAGGCGCCCACGCGGACAAAGGTGTCTGGCGGAGAGGCAGAAAGACGTCGGCCATTCAGGATAGTGTTAAGGCAAAAGGAGCAGAAGCAGGAGGAGCACCTGTACATGATCTGATTCACTGAAGCTTCGCCCTGATGCCTGTTTCAGGTATCTCGGCTTCCCCTTTTCCTCTTGTTATTTTCTTGATGTTCATCGCCCCCCTGACCTCCGGTTCGCCTTCCTCGGGGATTCCCTCCAAGACCACATTCTCCAGCTCGGCGTTCAAAGCCATGCCTTTCGAATGCTTCCACTGCCTTATGAATGCTATTGTCTTGTAGATCTTGTCGCCATCCTCAAGACTCTGCTTGTCGTGCATCTTCTTGTCGAACCCAGGCCATTCCGAGAGATGTATCGAGTCTCCTGGCCCATTCTTGTACAACTCCTGGTATATTTCTTCAGTAACGTAAGGCATGAAAGGCGCAAGCATCTTAAGGACCGAGAGGAAGGCGGCGTTCAGGGCGTAGTTTGCGCTGGTGTCGTTGTTGTATATCCTGTGCTTGATGAACTCGACATAGTTGTCGCAGAAGAACCAGAAGAACTCCTCCACGACCCTCTTCGCGCCCGAGTAGTTATAGTCATCAAACATCTCCGTCGCCTGCTTCGTGGTCTCAGCCAGCCTGGCCATTATCCACCTGTCCATTATATTGGACATGTCCTTGCCTCCAGACTTGTTCTTCGATATGAATTTCGCGACATTCCAGAGCTTGTTCATCAATCTGGCTCCGGTTATCACCTCTTTCTCCTGGAACGATGCGTCTTCCCCAAGCTTTGACGAGCTGGCCCAGTACCTCAAGGCATCTGCGCCGTACTTGTCGGCCACCGGCAGAGGCTCGATGGTATTGCCTGCGGATTTATGCATCGGCTTGCCATGGGGATCGAGCCCATAGCCTGATATCATCGCATCTTTCCATGGCAGCTTTCCGGTGTGCAGATAGCACTTTACCACCGTCGTAAACAGCCAGAATGATATTATGTCGTGGGCCTGGGGCCTGAGGGCCATGGGATATATCTCCGGAATCTCGCTGTCAAGGCCCCATCTCCGGTTTATGAGCGGTGTGAGCGATGATGTCGCCCACGTATCCATCACGTCGGACTCGGGAACTGACTCGGATGAGCCGCATTTTGGGCACTTTGCCTTTGATTTCATGGAAAGCGGGTTTACCGGAAGGTCCTTCTTGTCGGGCATTATCGGCTCGTCGCAGTTCTTGCAATACCATATGGGGAAGGGTATGCCGAAAAAGCGCTGCCGCGATATGGCCCAGTCCCACTGCAATCCGTTTATCCAGTTTTCGTACCTGTTCCTTGCGTATTCTGGATGCCAATTCAATTCTCTCCCCAGCCTAAGCAGCTCGTCCTTCATGTCCAGATACTTGATATACCATTGCTTCTTTACCATGAATTCTATCTCGGTCTTGCAGCGCTCGTGGACATTTACAACGTGGTCTATCTCCTTCTCCTCGATAAGATGGTTGCTCTTTTTCAATTCCTCGATGATCGCCGACCTCGCGTCCTTGATCTTCATCCCCTTGAAATGCTCGTGCGTCATCTGGCCCTTCTCGTTGATTACGACACTGAGCGGAAGGTTGTAGGCCTTGTACCACTCGACGTCAGTTGCATCGCCGAAGGTGCAGCACATGACTATTCCCGTGCCCTTTTCCGGATCCACCCTTCTGTCTTGCAGTATCTTGACTTCCTGCCCGAAAATCGGCACCTTGACCTTCTTTCCTGCAAGTTCCTTTGCCCTCTTGTCATCCGGGCTTATGAATATTGCAACGCATGCCGGAAGCATCTCGGGCCTTGTTGTCGCGATCACGACATCCGGAGCGAACCTTATCTTCACGAATTTGGATCTCAGCGTCTTGTCCTCCAGCTCCATCTGCGACAAGGCAGTCTTGTCCTTTGTGCACCAGATCGTAGGGGTTTCCTTTCTGTATGTCCTGCCCATCTTGTACAGTTCGATGAAGGAATATTGTGATATCTTCTGGACATCATTGCTTATCGTCGTGTAATAATGATTCCAATCCACTGAAATTCCAAGCCTCTTGTAGATCTCTATGTAAAGCCTTTCATAGTCCTTGATGGTCGTCTCCACAAGCTCTATGAACTTCTCCCTGCCTACGTGTTCTGCCGTGACGTTGTTCTGCTTCTCCACAAGCAATTCGGTGGGCAGGCCGTTGTTGTCAAGGCCAAAGGGGTAGAATACCGAATAGCCTTTCATTCTCCTGTATCTGGCTACAAAATCGGTCTGCGAATATGAATAGGCATGGCCCACGTGTATCTGGCCTGAGACAGTGGGCGGCGGCGTGTCTATGGCATAGGTTTTGCCCCCTTTCTTGTACTCATAGACCTTGTTTTTCTCCCAAAATCCGGCAATCCTCTCCTCCGCCTCTTTTGGATTATACTTGTCATTCATAACCTCTCTATTCCTCTGGCTAAGTATTTAAATTTGTCAGTGCAAAACCTTCGAGTTTGCCTTCGACGCCCTAAGTTTCCTGGCCTCATTCCTCGCGAGGTAGACAACAATATAGGCGCCTACGGCTATCGCAATTCCTTCCGCGGCTACGACTGCCGCTGGGAGAACCTGGATATCCAGTATCAGGTAGTAGGCGACCCTTGCAACCAATACAAGATATATCAATATCAGAGCCATCCATGCCCACTGCTTTGATCTCCTTATGCCGTATCCTGTGGAGATAAGCAGAATTCCAAGAACAACGTCAAGAACGCTGCCCGAGATCGAGTAAGTCGGCCTGCCGGAGAATGATAAATAGGTTCCAAGAAGCAGTGAGAAAACGCCTATAAGCGCAATCAGATATGAGGCTATCGGCAGTATGTTCAGCCTTATCCTTGTCCTAAGCCTCACTCTCCCCACATCTCTGCCTTTATGTCCTTCTCTTCAACCCCTAGGCTGGCGAGCGCCTCCTTCAGGGCCTTTACGAACGCAGGCGGCCCGCAGATGTAGCTTACCCTCTCCTTGAAGTCCGGAGTGCACTTCGCTATCATGTCTGCGTTCACATGGCCGGTCAAGCCTGTCCAGCCGTCGCCTTGCTGCGGCCTCGTCACTGTGATCTCCATCTTGAACTTGTGGGCCTTTGCGTAGTCTTCAAGCTCGCCCTTATATATCAACTCGTTGGCGAACTTGGTGCTGTAGATCATGCTCGTGTCTATGTCGGCATTGAGCTGCTTCGCGTACCTCAGCATGGACATGAAAGGCGCTATGCCTGTGCCCCCTGCCAGGAAGAGAAACTTCCCGCTTGACTTGATGTCGAACCTGAACTGGCCGTAAGGCGCGGAGACAGTGTAGACGTCTCCCTCCTTGGCTGTCTCGAGCTTCGAGGTGAACCTTCCGTGTATCAATGCTATTACGAATTCAAGGTGGTCGGAAGGCGGGGAATTTGCTATGGAAAAGGCCCTCGCTATGGTCTCCCCAGTCGAAGCGTTCCTATATGTGACCATGGCAAACATGCCTGGGGTGAAGTCTATCGCTGTGCCGTCCTGGGCCCTGAAGACGAATGACGACACTGTGGGGGTCAACTTCTTTATCTCCACCAGCGAATAAGGCTTGTTGAGGATCATCCGAACACCGCTTATCTCTGTCTAGAAAAGGTATATCTGCCTTGCGGAGCGGTCTGGCAGTCAGGACCCGTTCGTCTTTACGCCTGTGATCGATTCCGCGGCCTTCTCGTTTTTCTCGAACGACTTGACTATCTCCTTAAGCTTGGGATTTATGTTGTATCCCAGGTCGTAGCCGCGCTCGGTCCTAATGTGCGTCGGCTGCAGTACGTTCAGATGCATCGAGAGGTTTCTCAATGTGAGGATAAGCGTCTTCCTGGTAAAGCTCTTGCCAAGCATCGTGTACAATTCCCGAGTAGTCCTCGGGGACTTGACCATCAGGAGCTTCAGGACAGCGTAGTTCGGCTTGCTCAGGAGCTTCCTGATAAGCCATATCTCATCTTCCTCCCTCCCTTTCTTTGACATCGTGTTTGCCATTGACACATCCGGTTGACTACTATTATGTAAATTAGGTTTTATAAATGTATATATTTTTTATCCGCGCAGCTGATTCTTTAGCAAGATGGCTTGCTTTTTAGAAAGATATATAAGCTTTTATATGTAATGTCATATCAGGTCATATACTTAAGTAAATGAATTGATATTATGCTACAAGAATTAATCCTCGGAGCGCTCAATGGCCGCACAAAGGGCGCGTCGCCAAGCCCGTCCAAGCTTAGCTTTGCGATAGAAAACGGCGATCAGGGGGAATGCGTCAGGGAAACCTGCGCAGGCATTAAGAGGCGCATAGCCAAGACAGGCAATTCCTATTCCTACATCATCGGCGAGAAAAATCTCGGCGCCAGGGATCTCTCTGCGATGGAATTCGCCAAGGCCTGCGTCATAGAAAGGCTGTCAGACAGCGGCGACCAGATAAGCATGATGCTCTTCAACGCTGCGAAGGACATCGCCCGCGAGGAGCTGCTTAGGAGAACCGATCCCGAGTCTGCATCCTACCTCTCGCATCTGGTCGCCCATGACACCGTCGGCTCAGGGCCTTTCAGCATCCTGATGGAAGACAAGGCAGGGATAGAGGAAATAGAGGTCAATTCGGCCGCGTCGCCAATAACTGTCTACACCACTGACTTCGGAAGGTGCAGCACCAACATCAGGTTTGCCAGCGAGGCCGCATTCAGGCATTGCGTGAACAAGTTCATAATTGACACCGAAAAGGAGCTGAGCGAGGAGAGCCCCATCATAGACGCGCAGGTGGATGATGCAAGGGTGCATGCGCAGATGAGGCCGTATGTCCTTTCAGGCGCCGCGGCATCTGTCAGGATAGGCAAAGGGAAATCGATAGGGCTGCTGACGCTCCTGAAGGGCCAGACCTTCGACGTGAATACCCTTGCGTATCTCTGGCTTGCGATCGATTCCGGAATGAACATTGTGATATCCGGGGCGCCTGCCAGCGGGAAGACGACCATGCTGGGGGCAATTGCAAACCTGATGCCATTTGTCAGCAAAGCGGTAATCGTGGAGGAGGAGATAAACGAGCTCCGCTTCAGCATGCCCATGGGCAACATAGTCTCCCTGTACGGGTCCAGGTACGGGGCAACAAACAGCAGGACGCAGACCATCAATGCGTTGAGGATGAGGCCGGACCGCATAATTCTGGGGGAGATGCGGGGCGAGGAGGCCAGGGAGCTCTTCTCAGGGGCAAACCTGGGAATTCCGTTCATCACGACGATGCACAGCAACGATGACGACCTCTCCATCGTAAAGCGACTGCTTGTCAAGCCCATGTCCGTGGAGCCCAGGTCGCTGAGCATGCTAGACCTGTCGATATGCATGAGGCAGCCAGGCGTAAGAACGCGCATTGTATCCTCGATAAGGGAGTACAGGTGGCTAAGCAGGGCGGAGATCGAGCAGGGCACCGAGGTGGGCGACGGCGATTCGGTTGAGAGCAGCATGGTCACCGCTGACGGCAGGACGAAAGAGGAGGCAATATTCCAGTCAAAGGCGATGCTCTGTTATGCCAAATGCAATAAGCTTACTGTCAAATCTGCAAGGAAGGAGCTGGAACGAAGGCTGGATTTTCTAAGGGAGATCAGCCCTGCTGCAAAATCCGACGAGTCGCTGGCTGACGCGATAGCGAAGTACAGGAAAGGTGCAGTCAGTGAATAATCCGGCCAGGCCGCTGGCTATCGCAGCCGTCTCCCTCTTCCTAGGCGCCTTCATGTATTTCGTCTCAGGATCCGAGGGCGTCCTGCTCTTCCTCTTCCTGCTCTCCTTGTCGGGATTGCTGGTGCTTGCGGTCTCTTTGATGTTGACGAGGCTGAATGATAAAAGGGATGAAGCCTGTTTCAGGACGGGCTTCGTGCTGTGGCTCTCCTCGCTCCTTGATTATAGATCTGGGGGTCTGTCGTTGTTCGCAGCGATGGAAAAGGCCGCAAGGCCGATAGAGATGCGTGACCTTAGGGATTCTTTGACCAGGGCCTTGAAGAGAATGAAATTGGGGGAAGTCTCAGAAAGCCCTTTCGATTCGCTGGCGAAGTTGAAGCATGCGCTGCCAGGCATCACGATCCCAAATCTGAATATTCCATCCATAAAAGCGGCATTGGAATTGCACGAGGCAGCTGTCAAGGAGGAACTCGCTGAATTGGAATCAGCCTGCAGCAGGTATGCGACAATAAACATGTTCATCTCGACTGTCCTGCCCTCCTTCATCATATTCGCCTTCATCGGAAGCGCGATAATATCCAACAGCGCGCCAGACATGCTTCTCTTCGCGATAGTTGTTCTGGTCGGACTTCCTGCTGTCTATTCCTTTGGAAACGCGAAACTAAACGGCAGGATGCTTTCGTTCTCCCACACGGATCGGAAAAGGGCAGAGAAGAAGGAGGTACTGTCATACGCGAAGAGGATCCTCGGGGAGCTCGATAGGGCAGGAAGGATAACCCAATGGATGGAAGGGCGCACAGGCATCACACGACAATTAGGCCTGATGGTTAGGAAAAAGAGCCTGGGGGAACTGGCATCATCGCCAGGGAGCAGCGGCGCCTGGGCGAGTGAATTGGGGGAACTGGTCGCGCTGCGCCTCAATTTCGGCAATGACATAAAGCGCAGCCTTGGCCTTTTCTGCAAGAGGCTTGAGAACGAGATAGGCCTTGAAAACCGACTGAAATCAAAGATAGGGGGAATGCAGACCCTGACGTACATGGGCCTCTCCTTCTTCCTTCCGTTGTTCGGAGGGATAAGCTCAAGCATATTGTCGACGTCCATGAACATCCTGAGCCAGAGCGCCGCCGCAATGCAGCATTCGTTCCTGCTGATAATCGGGTGTTACATCGGAATGGTCCTCTACATCACAGTCTCCTTCGGAAGCCCTGACGCGAATGCCCTCGAGCATCTCTCATCAATGCTCCCCGCCTTTGCGCTTTCAATCTTGATCCTGCTCTTCACTGCATATTATGCTTCGGAAATTTTGTAGGTAATGAAATGAAAACAGAGAATTTGATACACAGGATAGTGCCTCCAGAGGCACTGGCTCTCCTGGCTGTTGCCAGGAGCAGGAAGGCCCAGGGCTCGCTCGAGTACATAATGATGGTAGCGGCGGCCAGCGTCGTCATCGTGATAGCCTTGGCGATGGTTGTGAAGCTCAAGGGGGCTGTCGGCGGAGGCGTTGTCGTGAACGGCGTGAACACCAGCGTCACGCAGGAGATATCCAGCGAATTGGGAAGCCTCTCGAAGAACATAACCTAGAGTATTGCCTTTCCACTCTTCGCCGCCCTCTCCCCTACCTTGGAGTATCCTTTGTCAGGCCTTCGCATTCCTGCCGAGGGCCTTGTGCGCCTTCCCGAGCTCCCTGGCCGACTGCGCGGCGAGGAGGTTCAATTCGCCTGCGAGGACTGCCGATGCTATTATCTCGGCGAACTTCAGCGAATTCGACCCTGGAGGGTTTCCCCCTCCAGATACCTTCATTATCGAAAGTGCCTCCCTCTGCGTCGGCAATGACGAGCCGCCTCCTATGGTCCCTATCTCGACTGAAGGCATTGTAACAGAAATGTAAAGATCCTTTCCCCTGATTTCAGTAAGTGTAAAACAGCTGCTGCTCTCCACAACCTGTGCAATGTCCTGTCCTGTCGCCGCGAATATCGCCGCGACCATGTTTGCCGCATGGCCGTTGAACTTGCTGCTTCCGGCCATGGCGCTTCCCAGGAGATTCTTCTTCACGCTCAGGTTGTGCAAGCTGGCCGCCGTCGCCTTGAGCACGTTGTTCAATACCTCTTCCCTTATCAGCGCATCCGCAACGACTGTCTTGCCCCTTCCGAGCAGGTTGTTAACTGCGGATTCCTTTTTGTCCGAGCACATGTTTCCGCTTACAGAGAGCATTCTCGCTTTCTTGAAATTCCTTTCTATGTACTCGCACGCGGCCTCGCTTGCGATGGTGACCATGTTCATTCCCATGGCGTCGCCGGTGTGGAAGGAGAATCTTATCCAGACGTTATTTCCCATCAGGAACGGCACTATTTCCTTGAGTTTTCCGTGGGACGTTGTGGACTCGGCGGCCTTCCTCATGCCCTCCCTGTTCCTCCCTATCCAGTCCACGAAATCGGCAGCGTCGTTTACGGAGCCAAGCTCGAATACTGGAGCCCTCGTCATGCCGTCCTTGATGACCCTCGCGTTAGCGCCTCCGCACATCGTCACTGCCTTCATGCCCCTGCTTACACTTGCTATGAGCGCTCCCTCTGTGGTCGCCATAGGCACATAGTATTCGCCACTTGCATTTGACCCGTTTATCTTTATCGGCCCGGCCACGCCGAGGGGCATCTGCATGTAGCCTATCACGTTCTCGGCGTTCTTGTTTGAGATCTGGGAGTAATCCAGGGAGGAGGAGCCGATGCTCTCCAGTTCTGAGCCTGTCATTGTCTCTATCGCCTTTCTCCTTGCCATCGCTGCGCTTCTCGGGTCCGTGTAATCTTCTATCTTGTGAAGTGATATCTCCCCCCTCACTACCTTGCCCACTATATCGTCTGCGCCTGCAGCTTTTTTCTTCATGTAAACCATTAACCAAGAGGGATACTGGAGTATATAGATTTTGCTGATAGGCACCAGCTCCTGTCAAATTTTCCTTACGATCTGCAGGGGCAGTGTCCTTTTCCGGCTCTCAAACATGCGAGGCCTGTCATCGCTTCCCTGCCTACCCGGCAGGTAGCGCGCCTCTGCGCTGGTTCCTGCGCGCAGACACCAGGACGCGCTTTACCCTCTCATCGAAGCACTCCTCAAGCAGCGTCCTTTCTATCAGATGCGGATCAAGATCCGGATATTCCTTTCTGAATGCCGCTGCCTTGCCAGAAAGGGTCTTGAGCAGCGCGCCAGGATCGGTTACGCTGTTCCTGATGACGAGCTTTATCGTATCCTCAGTTACCGAGGGATACGCCTTGCGCAAATAGGCTAAACTGGCCCTCCAGGCAATCTGCTCATCCGGCCCTCTGGCAATCGTCCTTCTCATGCTTTGTGATTTCCCGCTCCTCATATTTATTGGTTTTGCCGTTGTCCCAAGGGGAAGAAACGACATCCATAGAACCTAATAAATAGGATTATAAACCTACTGAAGGCTTAACACTATAATCAACTGTGCTGAAATGGCGAGCATCACCGTTAGGATAGCAGGAGCAAATGGAGACGGAGTCGAGTCGAGCGGAGCCCTGCTCATGAAGGTGGCGGCGAAGAACGGAATGCAGGCCTTCGGCTACAGGGGCTACCAATCCATAATCAGAGGAGGGCATGTCTGGTTCCAGGTCCGCGTCGGAGACTCCGATACAAGGCTGCAGAGCTACGGGGACACCATAGACATACTCATCGCACTGAATCAGGAAGCAATATCGAACCAGGCAAGCCATCTCGGCCAGAACGCCTCGGTGATATACGATCCTACGAAGATAAAGGTAGACTCACTCGATCCCTCGAAGTGTAAGCTGGTGGCAGTGCCGATGCTCGACATAGCCATACAGGTAAGCGGAGACCCTATAATGAGGAACACCGTGGCGATAGGCGCGGCGCTGAAGCTTCTCGGAATAGACATGAAGGTTTTCGAAGAAGTCATCAAGAGCATGTTCTCAAGGAAGGGGGAGAAGATAGTCAACAACAACATACAGGCTGCCTCGAAAGGCTACAATCTCGAGGGCCTGCAAGCTATACACAATCTCAAGAACGACGGAAAGACAAGATACGTCCTTGACGGAAACACGGCACTTTCAATAGGCGCTTACGCGA
>DAHVAM010000018.1 GCA_027314605.1 Microcaldota archaeon | reverse complement strand
TACTTCTTCAGGAACATGGGGAAGAATGAGGATCTTACTGTGGAGATAGGGCTGGATCCATCTGATCTATGGGTGCCGACTATTATGAATCTTCATACCTCGGCTGACTGGTATGAGAGGGAACTCTCGGAGATGTTTGGCATAGAGATCAAGGAGAGGAAGGCGGAGCGGCTCCTTCTGGAGAAATGGGATGGAAAGCCTGCGCCCCTGAGAAAGAACTTCAACTGGGGGGAGCCTTACGAATCGGCGTGATTATTGATGGCGATAACAAGAATCAATGTAGGGCCAATCCATCCGAGCACGCACGGTGTGCTTAGGCTTGTCGTGGATCTTGACGGTGATACCATAGTCAAGGTAGAGCCTCACGTCGGCTTCTTGCACAGAGGCGTTGAGAAGCTTGTGGAGACACGGATGTACATGCAGTCACCGCCATACATGGAGAAGATAGACTACATGGCGCCCATGAGCGTCCAAGAGCTGTACGTTGCAACTGTGGAGGCCGCGCTTGGCGTGGAAGTCAGCGAGAGAGCACAGTACATCCGCGTGATTCTCCTGGAACTGCAGAGGCTGGCCAGCCACCTCTTCTGGGTGGGCAGCATTTGCAACGACCTCGGGCAGCTGTTTACGACATTCATGTGGGGATTCAGGGACAGGGATATGGTACTCAGGCTTCTGGAGGTTGCCACTGGGCAAAGAATGTTCTATGTCAACATGAGGCTTGGAGGACTTGTAAGGGACATTCCTGAGGGTTTTGACGAGGAGGTCTTGGAATTCCTTGATTACCTTGAAAAGCGACTGCCGGAATATGAACGCTATACTGAAAAGAACCCGATATTCATGCAGAGGATGAAGGGAATAGGGACACTTGGCAGGGAAGACGCGAAGGATCTAGGCGTGACCGGCCAGGTCCTGCGCGCATCCGGAATACCCTATGACGTCAGGAAGGATGATCCTTACTATGTTTACGAAAAACTGAATTTCAGCCCGAAGTACTCTACACAGGGGGACAATCTTGCAAGGTTCAAGGTAAGGATGCAGGAGATGGGGGAGAGCATAAGGCTGATAAGAGCGGCATTCAAGAAGATTCCGGACGGCAACGCCCTGGGAATGCCCATCAAGCTCATTACCCCCAACGCAAAGAACAGGATAGTCACGGTTAGCAGGGAGAACCCGCGGGGGGAGGAGATGATGTACATGGTCGCCGATCCGCAGAGGCCGTATAGGCTCTCGATAAGGGCGCCTACTTTCATAAACCTCGCAGCGCTAAACCACATGGCCCAGGGGAACAGGTTCGCAGACCTGTTTCCGATCCTCGGAACATTGGATTTGTTGATGGCAGATGTCGATAGATAACATAATTGGAAGTGCAATAGGCTCATCGAGCATTCTTGTCAGCCTAGCAGGGCTTATTGCCTACGGGATAATAATAGCCATAGTGATATTCGCGTTCTCGTACTTCTTCGGGTGGTTCGAGAGGAAGATGATAGCCAAGGCGCAGTACAGACACGGGCCTACATACGTGGGAAAATACGGAATCCTCCAGAACTTCGCTGACCTTGTGAAACTGCTGGCCAAGGAGATCATAATACCGGCAAATGCGAACAGGTTCCTCATATCCCTGGCGCCTGTGCTCCTGGTGGCTGTGAATGTCTTCATAATCTTCCTAATACCGTTCTCTCCTGCACTGCAGGCGAGCAACCTTGGCCTTGGATTGCTTATAATATTCGTAGTGCTCGGCTTCACTCCCATACTCCTGTTCATCACCGGGTTCGCAAGCGGCAACAAGTTTGCTGACATAAGCGCGCAGAGATCCGTGTTAATGCTGATAAGCTATGAACTGCCCATGATAATGGTCGTGGCATCGATAGCATTGGTTACGAACAGTTATAGCATAAACAGCATTATAGCGGCCCAATCGAAGTTGCCTTTTGCTATACTGATGCCCATAGGCCTCTTTGTCTTCTTCATAGCGATGCTCGCGGAGCTCGAGAGGCCCCCGTTCGATACCCGCGAGGCCGACTCGGAGCTCATAGCAGGGTGGCTTACTGACATAAGCGCACCATACTACGCGCTGGCGCTATTGCTGGATTACACAAGAATGCTGCTGGGAGGATTGCTCATCGCGATCTTGTTCTTCGGGGGATGGTCAGGGCCTTTCCTGCCCGCACCCGTGTGGCTCCTTGTCAAGGCATTCCTGATAGCTGTCTTCATAACAGTGATAAGGATAACGACAATGCGCATGAGGATAGACAAGATACTTAAATTCGGATGGGTCTGGATGATGCCGCTGGCTCTGATAAACCTTATATTAGCTTACATTTTATTTGTTTGATGTGACTTGATGATAGAATCCCTTGTTGAAACAGTCAAAACGCTCGGCAGGCCGAGATTCACAGTTGAATACCCCGAGCAGCGCGAGTCGCTCCCTGACAATTACAGGGGAATGCTTAAGCTCGACATAGAGACATGCATAAGCTGCTCCGCGTGCGAGAGGATCTGCCCGAACAAGACGATAACAATGGTGGACATAATCACCGACAGGGGAGTGAAGAAGATGCCGCAGATAGGCATAGAGAGGTGCCTCTTCTGCGCCCTCTGCGAGGAGGTCTGCCCTCCAAAATGCCTCACTCTCGGCAAGAACACTGACATTTACGAGACTTACGACAAAAGGACCCTGATCAAGAGGCCCGAAGAGCTAGAGTAGATGGCGCCAGACCTCTTTTTCATCGCCATTTCAATGATAACAATAGGCGCAGGGCTGGCCGTCTTCCTCTCACGAAGACTGCTCCACTCGGTGATCGCGCTGACATTCGCGTTCATAGGCAGCGCCCTCGTTTTCATATATCTCGGGCAGACTTTCGTCGCGCTCTTGCAGCTCTTCGTCTTTGTCGGGGGCCTTTCCACATACCTTATCGTTGCCGTTGCGTCTGAGGCTGCGAAGGAAAATTTCTCATACGTGCGGTTTGTGCCAATGCTGGCCATGATTATTCTGGGACTTTCCACGCTATTGGCCGTCTCCGGTTACTATCCAGGAAGGGTTGCAAGCAGTTTTGTGGCAATGTCCGCCTCGGCTATTTCAAGGTATTATCCTGTTCTCTTCATGCTCGGCCTTCTCCTGTTCTCCACTGTGATAGGGAGCATACTTGTCATGAAGAGGTTCCTGAAGCTGGTCGTATGATAATCCTCCCATACCTGTTGGGGCTTTGCATTGCGCTGATTGCCATAGCGCTTGCCGGGATAGCCGCGCACAGGAACCTCATAGTAATAATGCTGGGGATAGAATTGATATTCGTTGCCAGCACAATCGCGCTGGTCTCCTTCTTCAGCTATGGCACTTCCCCCGGTCCTGGCGGAATAATGATGCTCTTCTCCATCTGGACAGTGGCCGCAGCCGAGATAATAACTGTCATAGCACTGTATGTCTTCATGAGATCGAGAGGCATAGGCTTCGATGTCTCGAAGCTTTCCAGGCTGAAGTGGTAGAATGATTCCGTTCCTCCTGATAGTGCCCCTGATAATCGCGATGGCACTCATAGGCATAATCCCAAGCCAATCGATGCCCAAGTATCTTGCTCTCATAGCCTCACTCGCCAGCCTTGGGCTGCTCTTCCTCGTCCCTTATGGCGTCTACAACCTGGACTGGTTCACCGTGGGGAACACTGGCATCGGCATCAGCTCCAGCATAAACCCTGTCAGCATGCTGCTCCTTGTCGTAGTGCTGCTCGTCGCGCCTATCGTATTCCTCTACTCGCTTGGGTTCATGAGGAAGCCGAGCGAACAGCGGCGCTTCTACATTGAGATGCTGGCATTCGAGGCCGCGATGCTCGTCTTCGCGATGAGCGGCAACTACATAACCTTATTCATCGCCTGGGAGTTCCTTAGCCTTATGAGTTACCTGCTGATCGGCTTCTACCACCAGAGGGAAGAAGCCTCCAGGGCGGCGCGTAAGGCGATAACCATTGTGCTGCTCGGCGACCTCGCCATACTCGCGGCGCTTGTCATCCTGTGGAATGCCACTGGCAGCTTCAGTTTTGCCGCATTGCCCTCAAATCCGGTATCCCTCTACGCAGCAGCATCGCTGCTCATGATCGCCATATTCACAAAGTCTGCACAGTTCCCGTTCCAGGAGTGGCTTCCTGACGCTATGGAAGGCCCTACTCCTGTTTCCGCATTCCTTCATTCCGCAACGATGGTCAAGGCAGGCATCTTTGCGCTGATCCTCCTCTATCCTCTCTTCTCCGCGGCTCACCTGCTCAGCGTCTTCCTGTGGGTCGGGATCATAACTGTAATCCTCTCCACGCTAAACGCCTCGAAAGAAAAGCAGATCAAGAGAGTCGCAGCCTATTCGACTGTGCAGGAACTGGGGCTCATGATGATCGCTGTCAGCATCGGGGCGATAACCGCCGGGATATACTTCTTCCTGATGCAGAGCTTCTACAAGTCGTTGATATTTTTCAGCGCAGGCGCGGTGATGGAATCATCAGGCGAGGAGGATCTAGAAAAGACCTCTGGCCTCGGGCAGAACAAGCTAGTGTACCTGACAACGCTGTTCGGCGTCCTCTCCCTCGTCGGATTTGTGCCGTTTTCAGGCTTCTTTGCAGCTATAGGTATAGGCTCCTCCGCAACATCTATACCCATCTACATCTTCCTCTCCGTTATAGGCTTTTCGACGAGCTTCTTCATGTTCAGGTGGCTGTTCATGGCTTCGAAGAAGTCGAGTAACCCGAAGGCCGAGCGGGCATACGCGACAATCCCGAGGAGCATGGTGATTGCGATGGCCATATTGGCAATCCTGACACTTGCGGGATCCGTCGGTTTCTTCTATCTGCCGCGCTTCTTGAACGTGCAGAACTTCTACCTTAACGGCTTCCTCGGCAGCCTCCATGCCAATTTTTACGATCCAATAATTGAGACAGCGTTGGCGATACTGGGGCTCCTCGCAAGCTATATCGTTTTCGTGCATAACAAGAAGCTGTACAACTCCTTGATCCCGATAGTTTACAATAGCGCTGCGATGAATTGGCTCTATTCCTACTTCGCAAGGCTGGTGTATTGGTTTGCAGAAGGGGTAGGCTCGTTCGATGCCTACGTGAATGATTCTTTCGATGACATAGGAAAAGCTATCAGACTCTCCGGGTCCGGGATAAGAAGATTCGCAGTGGGAGACATAAATCTCTATGTGGCTGTATTCTCGCTGGCGCTCGTGGCAGTGCTATCCTATGCGTTCATTACGGGTGCATTATGATGATGGTAATAGACATCGCGTTTTTAGCTGCATCTGCCCTTCTGCTTCTGGGCAACCTCGCACTCAGGATATACGGTGGAAAACGCCACCAGTTTTCCTACAACATCGCATTACTCGCAATTCTCATCGTGATAACGCTTGCGGAGATGCAGACGACACCGGCGCATACGCTGTTCGGCGTGCTGTCGGTCAATCCGTTCTCGCTGTTTTTCATGCTCGTGTTTACTGCCGGAATGCTGGCAGTCAACCTGCTCGCTTATCCCTACTCGGAGCATTATGGCGACTTTGCTGTACTTGCAACATTCGCTCTGGCCGGCATGTATATCCTCTCCCTCTCGAATTCGTTGCTTACGATATTCATAGGCCTTGAGCTCTCGAGCCTTCCTGCGATCTTCATGATACTGCTTTCCAGGAGGAGCATAGAGGCAGCTACCAAGTTCTTCATAATGGCATCCATAGCAATAGCCCTCCTGTCATTCGCCATAGTGCTGTTCTACGGGGGGACAGGCACACTCTCCTTCGGAAAGGCACCAAGCAGCAGCCTCCTGCTCTTCGCTGTGATCCTTTTCATAGCCTCTCTGGGAATTGACTCATCGATCTTCCCATTCAACCTGCTTATACCCGATGTCTATGAAGGCGCTCCCGCATATGTCACATCGATGCTGGGAGGCCTTAACAAGAAGGTGGCCTTCGTGGCGCTCATACAGGTGCTTATACTGCTATTCATAGGCTACAGGTCATCATTCGAATTCATAGCCATACTCTCCGTAATCACAATGTTCTTCGGCAACATAGTGGCAATGATGCAGAAAAACCTGAAGCGCATGCTCGCCTATTCGTCGATATCCCAGGGAGGATACATACTGATAGGCATAGCGACATCAACAGCTTCAGGATTGTCAGCAACGCTCTTCCAGATATTCTCCCACGCGTTCGCATTCATAGGCATCCTCGGGATTGTTGCATGGTTAGAGAGCAAGAACAAGACAAGGATAGAGGATCTCGCGGGACTCAGCGAGGAAAACAGGTTCGCGGCCTTCTCCCTGACCCTTTTCATGCTCGCCTTCGTGGGATTGCCGTTCACGACAGGGTTCGTCGGCAAGTTCCTGCTCTTCCTAGGCGCTGTGAATGCAGGCCTGGCGTGGCTAGCGGTCATCGGTATAATCAACAGCGTCATCTCGATATACTATTATGCAAGGCCGATAATGTCTGCATACGCGGGCAAGAACGGGGCGAGAAGGATCTCCATGCCTATGGCCGTCTACGCAGCTACATGGGCGATGCTCGCACTGACTGTTGTTTTTGGAGTGTATCCGCAGCCAATAATCAGCATCGCGCACAATGCCGCTGCCTACCTCTTCTCGATATAAAAATCAATGAGCCGCTCCGCATAAGAACTAGGCCATGAACCGGCTGACACGACGTTTGCAGTCGCGCCGTTGTTCAGATTGCCTGAATAGTCATTGGCGCTGCCGTTGATCCCGCCACTCAACGATGCCTTCTGGCCATTTATGCGGATTGTGCGGCAATGATTGGTATCGCACAGCCGCAGGCCATCATGCATTCCATTGCGGACTGTAGCTTTGATGTTCTCACAGCGGAACGCCAAGCAGCAATGACGGGAACAATCCCAGCACAATCGACGCAACTGCAAGAAGAAGCGCGCTTCCTATAACCAGCCTGTCAACATGGTGGAACTTATGGGTGGACTTCTCCGAGACAAAGACCCTTTCGACGAGCCAGAACATAAGCACGCCTATCAGCGCTATTCCGATGAGCGGCGCCGCCCCCGCTACTCCGAATGCATGTGTCGATGCCAGGAAGATGAGAAGGTCGCCTATGAATCCTGTAGTTAGCGGTATTCCTACGAGCGCGACTGCACCGAAGATGAATAGGTAGGTAATCGATGGGAAGTTCCTTATCACTCCCTTTATCTTGTCAATCTCCAATGTGCCATAAAGCTCTCCCAGAGTTCCCGCTATCAGGAATAAGAGCGATATCACCAGACCATGGCTCAGCATCGCATACAGGGCACCATCGCTTCCCAACACTGTATATGCTGCGGCTCCGACAGCCACTATTCCCATGTCTGTTATGCTCGTGTATGCAATGGTTCTCTTGATGTTGCTCTGACGCATTGCCGTAAACGCCGCATAGACTGCCGAGAAGCCGAAGAGCACTGCCATGTAGTTGGTGTAGTGCAACGATACTGGCAGCATGAGAAACATCAGAAGGAGGCCGTATCCTCCGAACTTCAGCAGGACGCCTGCGAGTATCATGCTCCCTGTCGTGGGCGCCTCCGTGTGCGCGTCAGGGAGCCAGCTATGCAGGGGGAAGACAGGCATCTTGATTGCGAATGACAGGAGCAGCAGCAGCATTGCGGCAAACTGCGCAGACTGCGGTATTGTCGAGGCGTCTTTTATTATCGAAAGGATATCGAAGGTGTGTGGCGTTACGTTAGTGTATATCAGCATTATTGCGATCAGGAGCAGGAGGCTCGATGCGAGGGAGTAGATTATGAACTTCATCGCCGCTTCCTTCCTGGCGTATCCGCCGTAGAGGAATATGATGAAGAACATCATTACCTCTGCCAGCTCCCAGAAGATGTAGAACAGGAAGAGGTTCGCCGAGATAAATATGGCAAGGCAGGATCCCTCGGCTATCGCGAAGATCACATTGTACTGCTGATGGCCTTCCTTGATGAAGTACTTCCCTACGAGCGAAGCCGCGAGGAAGACTACTGACGTCATGAGCAGCAGTATGAGGTTCAGCGATGTTATCTGGAAACTCAGGTTTATTCCAAGGTAGCTTATGTATGGCGCACTAAAGGAGATGTGCTGTCCGGTGTTTGCCGCGTAAACAACAAGGAGGGTAAGTATGAAGGACATCGCTGCTGCGGCTATAGATATGTTATAAGAATGTCTTCGTCCGAGGAGAAGAATGGGAATTATTGAGAGATAGGGTATTAGGATTATGAGTGGCAATATTGGCAATTGCGCAACATTGAACATATTTACCAATTTAATTGCCGAAGATAGGAACTTGACAAACTAAGAACCTTTCCATCCAGCCGGCAGAATCTCTCCGGAAGTCTTCAATTGCGGTGCCTGAGGGTGCAAAGATTGAAGAATATCCAAGAAAAAAGCAAAGCTATATAAATAATAACGGATAAAATGTCATATAGGAGGACTAATGAGGATAGTATTATATTCTGTTTTTATCCCCACCCAAATCCCACTTTTCTCAAGTACGCCGTAAGGCGTGCTAGTCCTCCTATATAATCCTAAACAAGGGCCACCTTTAGGTTTCATTTTGATTTTTTCTCCCTCAGTAAATCATGTATGGCCTCTCCCGCTGCCTTTGAGCCGGGAAGGACCACCCTGACATCCGACATCATTTCGGCGAACTCTATACTCTTCTTCTGGGACCTCAGAAAATGCACAGGTGCCTGTATTATGAAGCAGTAATCGGCCCTGTTGCTTCCCGCCTCCTCTGCAAGCTGGCTTGAGGATTTGTCCGTCATGTCAGTTATTATCAGCATTCCTCCCTCTCGCTGAGCCATGTTGATGCGGAGGCACTCGGATTCTACCCTTATGCCGAATTCCTTTGCCATCTCCTCAATCTTCCTTGCCTCTTCTCTCCTAAGCACTGCGGAGAACCTTTCAAAATCCTCGAACTTGAAGCCATTGATGAGCCCGACCTTTCCGCGCAGTTCCTCGTCCTTTATGTGCACGTTCGCGTTGCCTGGAGGAAGCTGCATTATGCTTCTGTATATCCTCCTATCTGTCTCGCAGCCATTGTGCTTGACAAGCCTGAGGACACCAACGCCTTCTCCCTGCAGGTGCCTGAAGAAATCTTCAGATAGGGGAGGCATCGCTCCACCAAACCTGAATATGGGGCCTCTCGAAGAGTACTGTTCGTCGAATCCATTGTTTCTAGGATCCATGCACAGGACTGTCGCCTCAGTCCGGTACTTAGCTGCCATTTAGTCACCTATAGAATAGACCCGGGGTCAGATCTTCATTCTTCCTCCGTGTATCTCCCGCTTTAGAACTCTCTCGACGGCCCCGCTTCTACGTATTTCCATGAGGTCTTTTGCAAGCGATTCTGATGGGATTGCGCCTCTGGGTATGGCCACAGTGTCCTTTATGCCTAATTTGCTCTCTGCAACTTCCTTGTCCTTCTCCGTCAGCTTTGCCTCAGGGGCTTGTATTATATAGGCCATGTGTTCGTCTATGCTGAAGCCCGATCCCCTGCTAATCCTGAGCACACTCTCTGCATATTTAATCAATGTGGATGGGGGGATCGTTATGTCTTCAGCCACCAACAGGAACTTCTCCGCGCCGCGGCTCGACACTATTCCCGACACGTCGACCATGTGGGGGTTGAAGTCTTCTACTCCCGGAAGCTTTGCCCGGAGTATGTTGCTGCCCTGGGTGTAGAACGAGAGGTCGAAGATATTCCTGTCCCTGTAGTTCTTGCTCGGATCCCTGGCTTCCGTCTTGATTATGTTTGCTATGTGATCGACAACCTCGTGGACGTCGGCAGGCTTCGCTCCTGGCCAGACGTTTGCCTTGCTGAGCTCCCCAAACGCCACGTTCAACGCGCCGCAGTCGGTGTGCGGAAGCCAGTCCAATCTAGACAAATTCAGCGCCCTTATCTCATTAAGCATCTGCCTTGTGACCCTGCCTCCCGCTGTCCTGAATACATGCATATCGTAATTCGGATCGGCGAAGTACTCCTCTATCTTCCGGTTCTCCCTCCAATCCATGCATGCTACTATTCCTACCCTTGTTCTCTCAGCCTTATGAGTTTCAGTCTCCATGTTTTCGCCTTGAAAAAATATCAGTTTTATCTGAATGGCTTGCCGTCACCAGTCATAATGTTGACTCGCTTTATGCCTATTCCCAATGCCAGATTTATGTCGGGATTCAGGTCCTTCAGATAAGGTCCCTGTATTATGTAGCATGACGGGAGATCTATGCCTGCCTTTGTCGCTATCTCCTCAGATTTGGCGTTGGTCTCGCTTGAGATCACAAGCATCCTCTCTCCGTTGTGGCTCGGTATCTTAAACTTCAAGACGTCTACCACATCGAGCTCTACCTTGATCTGAGCACTTTTCATCTTCTCCCTTAGGAATAGCTCTTCCTCGGCATTGACCAGATTGTCGAACTCTTCCCTTGTTGCGAAGCTGTGGCCCTCTATCATCTCCTTGCACTGCTCAACTATGTCGTCCTGCTGGCTCTTTGCCGCGTCCTGCTTGAGCGTATCGTACATGTGGGCCTTAGCCCTGCAATCTGTGTGCGGAGCCAATATGACCCTAGTTGCTCCGCTTTTCCTCAGTTCATCTATTGGGGGCAGCCTTCCAGACGCATTCCTCCATATCTCTACGCTTCCGTACTTCTTCTTGCCTTCCTCGCTGAGATACTTCTTGTCGAGATATTCGTTCAATCTCGGATCCATGCATGTCAAAACTATAGTGTCCATTCTCATGCGCCTTGTTTAACGGTTTTTATAATTAGGATGTCTTTGAAGAGGAGAAGAAAGAGAAAAAGTCGAGCATTCAGATTCAGCCTTGTCAAAACGCTGAATTTATTATGCATTCAACCACCATTGTGGCTTTCCGCAACAAATACCGATAATACTAGATATACAATCTCCTTTATATTGCTTTGCCCTGAGTTAGGATAATCTAACCCGGCCTTAGGTTAGAATATTGGATATTCTACAACTATCGTCAAGGCACGATCCTTTCCGGAGCCCTTGGGAAGAGAGCGGCCTCCCTGACGTTCGACAGGCCGAGCAGCTGCATCGTCAGCCTCTCTATGCCTATGCTGAACCCGCCATGAGGGGGTGCACCGTACTTGAAGAACTCGGTGAACCATGCCAGGTTCTCCACCTCCAGTCCCTTTCCTTTCGCCTGCTCGATTATCTTCTCGTATCTGTGCTCTCTCTGGCCTCCGCTGCTGAGCTCCACTCCCTTGTAAATCAGGTCTATGCTCCTGGCCCATTCCGGCTCATCGTCAACGCGCATGACGTAGAATGGCTTCTTGGCGTACGGGAACCTGTTGACAAAGAAGAAGTCAGAACCGTATTTCTCCTTGACGTACTTTCCCAGCGCCTCTTCGCCTTGCTTGCTGTAGTCCTCCCTTCCCCTGTTTGTCTTGAAGCCCAGTTCCTCCAGTATGTCATACACGCCGGGGAACTCCAGCACGGGAAGCGGAAGCTCCGGAACTTTGATATATGCCCCCAATAACCTGAGCTCCTCCCCGCAGTCCTCGACAACCGCCTTCACCGCATGCATTATCAGGTTCTCCTCGACTTTCATGACGTCCTTCTCGTCATCTATGAAGGATATCTCTGCCGCGCAGGTCCTGTGCTCAGTGAGGTGCTGTGTCGTGTTGCTGAGCTCAGCCCTCCAGCTCGGCCCAATCTCGTATATCTTCTCAAATCCGGCCAACATCAGCAGCTGCCTGTGCAGCTGCGGATCCTGCCTCAGGAATGCGCTCTTGCCAAAGTGCTTCAGCCCGAAGACCTCGGATCCTCCCTCGGAGGAAGTGCCCATAAGGCTCGGCGTGAAGACCTGCATGAACTTCTGCGAGTACAGGTATCTCTGCATGCCCTCCATGAGCTTCGATTGTATTAGAAAGACTGCGGTTGACTTGGGGCTTCGCAAATCCAGGGCCCTCCAGTCCAGCCGCTTGTCCATGCTGCTCTCTATGAATCCCTCTATGTCTATCGGAGGCGGCCCCTTGGTCTTGCTGACTATCCTTATCGATTCCGGTATTATCTCCACGCCGGCAGAGGCCTTTATCTCCTGCGGCACCTCTCCCTCGACAATGATGAAATCGCTTGGCATCAACTGCTCCACTGCCTCCATCAGCGAAGGTTCCGCCTTTTTCTTGAGCACTGTTATCTGCACTGCGCCTGTGACGTCCCTGACCCAGATGAACCTCGCGCTCTTAAGGTCGTTCACCCTTGTCACCCTGCCCCCTATCTTTACCTTGCTTCCTGGAGCATGTGATATGTCTCGTATATACTGCACGCGCATCATCAGTATCCACTAGCGTTTTCCGTTATTATTAGTAGATAGCACTTTAATAAATATGCCCTACAATAGTTAAGATATGGAAGACCGCGAGTTCGAGCGCTTGCTGAAAATAACGAGGCTGAAGCTCACAGAGAAGGAGAAGGAGACGGCCAGGAAGGATATAGAGGAGATCATAGGCTATTTTGACAGAATAGACAAGATAAAAACCACTGAGAAGCCGGCCTACCAGCCTACAGAGATCCCAACGCGCCTGAGGAAAGACGAGATAGTGCCTTTTCCTGATGCTGACGCGTTGAAGAAGCAATCGAAGCTCCACGACGGATACATACTGGGGCCGAAACTATGACAAGCTACATAAGGGAATTCTTGGGGATGGAGAAGCCGAAGGGCTATTACACCGAGCTCGCCTCCGAGATAGAGAAGAAAGACGCGGAGTACCACGCATTCACCACGCTGAACAGGAAGATAATCGACTGCTCGGACGGATCAGTGCCGTTCACGACAAAGGCCAACATCTGCGTCAAGGGCATCGAGACGACTGCCGGATCAAAGATGCTGAAGGGATACCTTCCGCCTTTCGACGCGACTGTTGTCGAAAGGATGCTTAACGATGGGAAGTTCTCATTTCTGGGCGAGACGAACATGGACGAGTTCGGGTTCGGGACCTTCGGGCTGAACACTGAGGTGCCTGCAAGGAACGCATTCGACAAGGACTATGTCGCCGGAGGATCGAGCAGCGGCGCTGCAGTTGCGACGGCAATGCTGAAATACCATGTGGCGATCTCCGAGTCTACCGGGGGATCCATAGCCACGCCAGCCGCGCTCAACGGGGTCGTCGGGTTTACGCCCACATACGGCGCTGTCTCGAGATACGGGCTGATAGACTATGCGAACTCGCTCGACAAGATAGGCGTCATGGCGAGGAGCGCCGATGACGCAAGGATGGTCTTTGACATTATAAAGGGCAAAGACGAATACGATACCACATGCGCCGTTGAGAAAATAAACGACGAAGGGAAAGACAAGATCTACATAATACGGGAATTGATGGAGAAGACAGAGCCTGCGATAAAGAAGGCATTCGAGAAGATGGTCGACGGCGTAGGGAAGTCATACGAGATAAAGGAGGTGAGCATGCCCATCCTCGCTGAAGCCATAGCGCCCTATTACATAATAGCGATGGCAGAGGCATCAACGAACCTTGCGAAGTACACCGGATACAAGTACGGACTGCAATATGGCGAGTTCAATAGGAGGTACAACGACTTCTTCACCGAGGCTAGGTCCAATTTCGGAATCGAGGCGAAAAGAAGAATCATACTCGGGACATTCATCAGGAGCGAGAGCGTGAAAGACAAGTATTACACGAAGGCGCTTGCGGTAAGGAGGATGATAATAAAGGAGATGGCCAAGCTCTTGAACGACGGATTCATGCTCTCTCCGACCCTGCCAATACCCACTCCCAGGGTTTCCGACGCGATGAAACTGACTTCAGTGCAGAATTATGCGATGGACATATTCACAATCCCTCCGAACTTAGGGGGCTTCCCTCACATAACATTCCCATATGACTACATGGACGGAATGCCCATGGGCGCGCAGCTCATAACAGGGCATGCGAACGACTATGCCCTACTTGATTTTGTTTCCGAATGGGAGAAGGGATTCCAGTACAAGTACAAGCACAACTTAGGGAGCCTATGAAGATTGGACTAGAGGTGCACGTGGCGCTGCCGACAAAATCGAAGCTCTTCTGCTCATGCAGCATGGCAGACACTGATGCACCAAACTCGCAGATTTGCCCCATCTGTTTAGGTTTTCCCGGATCAAAACCAATGCTCAACGAAGCGGCTGTCAGCTCGGCGCTCGGAATAGCCAACGCGCTTCACTGCGCAGTAAACAATAGCATCTCGTTCGTCAGGAAGGTTTACTTCTATCCTGACCTCCCGAAATGCTACCAGATAACGCAGATGGACGGCGCAATCGGAAGCGCAGGCCATCTGGATATAGACGGGAAGAAAGTGAGGATAAGGAGGGTGCAGATAGAGGAGGATCCTGCGCAGATAGTCAGGGAAGGCATGCTGACTCTTCTCGACTTCAACAGGTCAGGAACGCCGCTGGTGGAGATCGTCACAGAGCCTGACATAACCACGGAGGAGGAACTGAGATCGTTCATCGCAAACCTGAGAAGCCTGCTTTATTACCTGGGAGTCGATATTAACAAGGAGATCAAGGCCGACCTGAACATATCACTGCCGCCAAAGGACATCAGGGTGGAGGTAAAGAACGTCACAGGGATAAAGAGCCTGATAGAGGCGACGAGATTCGAGATCGAGAGGCAGACCGACGCTATCAAGAACAACGAGGGGATCGCAAGGGAGACCAGAGGCTACAACGAGAAGAGCAAGCTAACCGAGTCGCTCAGGGAGAAGGAAACTGATGAGGAATACGGATACATCTACGAACCGGACCTCACGACGTTCGAGATCTCCGGTACGAAGTTCGTCAAGGCAACCTATGTGGGAAGGATAGCTTCCGAGCTGGCAGAAGGCACTGATGTAAATCCCAGGACCATACGCGAGATAACGATGCTCGACAGGCATTCCCTGGGGCTGATCGACAAATTCAAAGGCAAGTACGGGCTCAGGAGCATAATCCACGGCATACAGCGGTTCAAGAAGTACGGCAGCGAGGAGCATGCCAGCGACGCAGAGATCGAGAAGATAATAGGGCTAGTCGAAAGCGGAGCTGAGGTGACAAGGGAGATGGTCTTGGACATCCTGGCAGGCAAGGATGTGAAGGTAGAGTACTCAAGGCTGACAGACGGTCAGCTAGACAAGATGATAAAGGAATTTCTGGAGAAGAACCCAAAGCTGCTTGAGGAATACAAAAAGAACAGCAAGACAATCAACCTGATAATAAACCAGATAGCGCAGAAGAACAACCTTCATCCCAAAGATGTGGCGAAACGGGCCAGTGCTTTGCTGAACTCTGCCTAAGTGGTCTGCTTCTGCCTGCCGTTACCGTTTTTAGCTGCAGTTTCCATGCCTCTATGTCCAGGTGCGGCGCCGGAGGCCTGCGCCACTCCCTCTATCTTTAAAGGCTGAGCCTCTCCTCTCTTTGCAGCCAACAAGTCTTCTTCAAACACCTTCTTCTGCCAGTTGGTAATCCTCCTGTTCATGTCTCTGGCCCTCGCTATCGCGTTGCCATACGACAACCCTAGCTTCTGCTCCAAGTCATCCGCCTTGACCTCCCTGTGGAAGTTGCCCAGCTCGGCCCTGGCCACGTAGTCCAGGAACCACTCCCTGGTTTCAGCTCCCCTTCCAACCGCGGCCCTTGCAATCGCATAGTCCAAATAGGTTGAGCCTGTTCCGGCGTAGACGCCTATGTCGTACAGCTTCCTGCTTGTATTATAATCTCCCTTATTCTGCACCAACACTGCTGTCGGAGAGGTCACGAATATTGGCTTCTCCTTCGCAAGAGTCTCCAAGACAGGGTGCAGGTCCTCCCTTACGGAAAGGTCGTGGTTTGTAAGCAAGAGTATCGCAGTCGAACCCTCTGCAAGCATCTTCAGATTCTTCTCGAGATAGGCTCTGTCTACGCCTCCAGGAACCTGGAACATGCCTACCTTCTCGTCCAGATCGGTGTTGAGCGAGGATTTCAGTATCCTTGCGGCGATCTCCCTGTATTCGGCCTCGTTCCCATTCCTGAACTTGATCTCATCCCTTTCGAAGGCAGCCACATACCTATCCTTAGGTTCCTTGTGGACGTCGTCGAACCTGCCATTGTTCTCGTAAACCCATCTTGCATCTATAAGCTTCCTATTGAAGCTTAGGAAATGCATGCCTCCGATGCCCATCTTCCTGAGTTCATAGGCGCTTATTAGCGCCTTCTTCATGTTTCTAAAGGCGTCGGTTTGCGGTTCGTCGTAAGACTTTTCAGACACAACGAATATCGACGGCTTCCTCGTTTCCACCATGACTGGCATTGCCGTGATGGTCTCATGAAGCTTAGCCGTGCCTGTCGACGTTATGACAGCAATGACATCCTGCTCGTCGCTCAGCTTGTAGATCGAATTGGCTATCATCCTCTGTGTCTGCGGGACAGTATTGCCGCTGTCTATCAGCATAGGGTTCCTGACTTCTATCGTTATGCCTTCTCTCCTGAAATTTATCGGCGTTTCGGATTCTATGCTCCTTACAGCCTCCTTGACAACATGCTCTATTACTCCCTCCTTGGGTGTCTTGACCCCGGAGTGGTCTCTCTCCTGCCCTATGGTGCCACCGGTAGCGTTTACCACGATTCTACTGGCTGCGCTTTCAGACATTTCAAAATCATCTCTCTTCCTTCTATTACTGTCTTTGCCCATGCTCCCCCTTTTCGCCTTGCTGAAAAAGCAAATAAACCGGCTGTATCTATGGTGCGCTTAAACTATATAATGCTTGTGCTTGCCATTCCGAAGAAATGGGCATCAGCGCTTGGCCGCGCTGCCAGCTGCCGCTTTGTAGAGGCAAATCCCTCCAAAGCACGCCTGTCTCCAACTTCTCTCGCCTGCGACATGGGAACTGCTCAGGCTATATATATTTCTAATTGCCAAAAGCATGCAGATATTATAAGAAAAGTGCCATCTCTTTTAAAGAAAATTGTATAAAATACAACATCTAGGCGCATATATGGCAAGATTTTTATATGTGTCCGGGCAAACCATACCATGGACAATCTTG
>DAHVAM010000017.1 GCA_027314605.1 Microcaldota archaeon | reverse complement strand
TTTCAGAAAGAGGCAAATCTATCAAACAAAGGTGCAGGTCTTTTCCTTTACCTACAAGTAAACAATGTTGATGAATTCTACAAAAATCTAGTTTCAAATGGACTGAAACCTTCCAGCGAACCAAGAAATTGGCCTTGGGGAAATCGTGAATTTGTTATAAGAGACCCAGACGGATATAAACTAGTAATTTTTAATAAAATCTGAGAATTACTTCTTACGCTTTTCAGGCCAAGGATTAGGAACTAGGTCTTCTATGCTCTTTACGATGTATTTGCCATCAAGATTTGCCATTATTACTTCTACATTGTGGCCCGACCTAAGTGCATTTTCCCATATTAATTGTCTACAGATGCCACATGGGTATGCAAACCCTTTGCCTTCATTTACCTCAACTGTAGAAACTGGTAATATTGCATCTCCGGATTAGACTTGGGTAAAATGCGAGACTGACTATGGCAATACGCCAGGCAGCCCGGTCAAACATTGTAGCTGTCCTTCAGCGCAGGGATGTGTGTCTTGCAGATGTTGCCTACTGCATTTCCCAGTTCTCTCTGCCTTGACGGTTCTCCGTGCACTATGAAGAGATCCTCGAGGCCCTGTATTTTTCCTATGAGGTTCATAAGCTGCTGCCTGTCGGCATGCGCGGAGAGCCTGTACTGCTCTACGGCAAGCTTAATGTCGACATTCCTGCCGTCGATCTCGATCTTTCCTGCACCGTCAGCCAGTTCCCTCCCCCTTGTCCCCTCAGCCTGGTATCCGACGAGTATCAGCTTGTTCTTCTCGTCGGCCGCCATCCCTGAAAGGTATCTCAAGACAGGCCCTCCGGTCAGCATGCCGCTGGTCGTCACGATTATGGAAGATTCGGTACTTCCCATTATCTTTTTCCTTGCCGGGATGCCTTCGACAGGCACGAAGTTCCTGCTCTTGAACGGGTCATCGTCATTGAGCAGTATCCTCTTCTGCAGCTCGTCCCTGCAGTAGATGACGTTGTGCCTGTGTATCCTCATCGCCTTGTTGACCATGCCGTCAGTGTATATGGGAACAGTGGGCAGGGCGCCAGACCTCATGTAGTCGTCAAGTATAAGCAGGACTTCCTGCGCCCTTCCTACCCCGAAGCTGGGGATTATGGCCTTCCCTCCCCTGCTTATGGTCTCCTTTATGCTGGACGTCATGCTGGTCAGGATCTGCTTCTCGGGCTGGAACACATCCTTGTCTCCTCCGTATGTGCTCTCCGTGATGAGGATGTTCGCGTTCAAGCATTCCGTGTAAGCAGGATCTAGCAGTTTTGTTGTCCTCAGGTTGACGTCCCCAGTGTATATCGCCTTGCTCTTCCCAGCCTTCACCTCTATCATCGCGCTGCCCAGTATGTGGCCTGCGGGGATGAGCCTTATCTCCATGTCCTTTATCTGGAAGGGCTTGTGGTAATCGACCATCTTGTAGTGCTTCTGCATCCTGTTGTATCCTTCCTTGGTTACATTCCCCGGCTCGGATATCTTGAGATAATCGCTTGTAAGTATGTTCACCAATTCGACTGTGGGTTTCGTAGCATACACGTCTCCCATGTATCCTTCAGTATAGATGTGCGGCAGGTAAGCTGAATGGTCAAGATGCGCATGCGAGATGATTATGGCGTCGATGTCCTTGAGATCGGAGTCGTCTATCAGAGGATACTCCTCCTCCTCGCCAATCTTAACCCCTGCGTCGAGAAGAATCCTGGCTTCGGGGCTCTCTAGCATTATGCAGCTTCTTCCGATCTCGGATGCTGCGCCAAAAAAAGTTACCTGCACCTCAACCGCCGCTCTTCTTGTCTTCCTTCTTGTCCTTTATCACGGCTATGTCGGCGAAGCTTACCTCCTGCACAGGCGGCTGGTGGTGCTCGTGCGGCTTTCTATCGCGCTGCTGGCCCCTTCTCTTGCGAAGCCCTCCGTACAGCACGTCAAGCCTTTTCTCGAGCTCCTGCAGTTGCGTCTGCGTCTCAACAATCTTCTTGTTGAGCTCCTCTATGTCGCTGTTTACGAACTCAGCCTTCCTTTTCATCCTGTAGTTGTTGATCGCCTCCTGCAGCTCCTCCTCGACTTCCTGCTTCTTCCTTATGAGATCCTTCTCCGCGTCGAGAGTGAACGCCTCTGTCGATATCCTGAATTCGAGCGATTCCTTCTTCCTCCTCAGGTATCCTATGTTCTTTGTCGCCTTCTTGTTCTGCGCGTTCGTCGCGTTGAACTTCGCTATCGCATCCTTCTCCGCCAGCTTGTACGCCAGCCTTCTCTTGAACCTTCTTAGATCGTCGAAGAGTGCGCCCTTCTTCTTCCTCTCCTCCTCTATCGCCTTCGTAAATTCATCGCTTGGGCTCGGAGGAGCTGATGCCTTGGCAGCCTCCGCCGTTTCCTGGATTGTTGCTTGAGGCTCTGGCTTCGCTTCATTGTCTGTCAGTGAACACACCGTTGTTTGAATAGTTAGACAGGACCAAATCATAGACGTCGAGCAGTCTGTCGGTCACTTTCCTTACAGAAAACTCCTTTGCCGTGCTTAACGCTTCACGTATATATGGCGATGAATCATTTAAAACCTTTTCTATTTTATTGGCGCACCCGATATAATCGCCTGGCCGGAACTTTTCGCCGTTCTTTCCGCTTCTGATCAGCTCGCTGAGCGCCAGATAGTCAGCCCCTACGACCGGTTTTCCTGTCGCCATCGCCTCCAGCGAGACTATGCCCTGGGTCTCGAATGTCGACGGCAGGCACAGCATGTCCGAGGAGGCGTACAGGTTTGGAAGGGCTTCCCTCGGGACATGGCCTATGAACCTGACATGCTTCTGCAATCCGAGCCTCCTTGACATCGCCTTGTAGTATGCCTCGGCAGGGCCTGTGCCTCCTATGATGAACTTGACATCGTTCCTCTTCTTCGAGATCACCGAGGCTGCCTTCAGCATCACCTCTATCTTCTTCTCCTTGCTGAGCCTTCCCAGGTAGAGCACCATCTTCTCCCTGCTGCTTATCCTAAGGCGCTCCCTCACGAGGTCGCCGTCGGCTTTGGGGTTGAACACGCCGAGGTCGATGCTGTTCGGCACGACGCTTATGTTATCGATCCCGCCGTAGCCCTCAAGCATCTTGCCTATCGTCGCAGACGGGACTGTGGTGGCGTTGCACCTCCTGTAGAAAAACTGGATGTACTTGAGCAGGTATTTCGAGGTGAACCTCTTGAGCTGCTTGTTCTTCGGGTAATAGTCCTCGACGACAGACCTGTTGTTTATTATTGTGTGGTAGGAGCCCACCATCGGATACCTGCCGAGCTTCGCGCTCATGAGGCCTGCAAATCCCATGATCAGCGGGGTGTGGGCATGGATTATGTCCACATTAAGATCCTTCAGCTTCATCATCGAGTTGTATGGGAAGATGGCCATGCTGTACTGCGGATAGGGCTTGAAATCCACCCCCTGGTAGAGGAAGACGTTCTTCTCGTTCGCCTTCGTGCCTAGCTTGCAGCTCGAGAAGATGTAGACATCGTGGCCGCGGCGCTCGAGCTCCGACCTGAAATTGAGTATCGAGGTGACTACGCCGTCGACGGCGGGAAGATAACTGTCTGTGTAGAAGGCTATGCCCAGTCTATCCATCAAATCAATCAGAGCTTGACGGCCTCCCCTCCCGCGCTCTTGATCTTCTCCTCCGCCTTTTTCGAGAAGGCTGTTGCCTTAATTATAATTGGCCTTGCGAGTTTTCCGCTGCTGAGGACCTTGTAGCCCCTGAGCTCCAGCGTAGGCTTCTCTCCTGAAGGCGCCTTGTTTGATACTGCGTATAAGTCTATCTCCACAAGCCTCTCCTTTCTCCATGGCTTGAATCCCAGCTTCCCTATCGTCTCCTTTTCGTAGACTACTGTATGGGTCCACTTGTGCTTCTTTCCTCCCTTTCCTACCCCTCCCCTGTCTCCCTTTCCTCTCGCATTCTTGATGTTCCCCACTCCCCATCTCCTTGTTCCGAGGAACTTCCTTGACTTCTTCTTGTTTCTTTGAACCATGAGTATCACATCATTCTCTTGAGGAGCTCGTTTATCTTCTCCCCCCTGTATCCGAGAGAGCCCTTGTTCCCATACGAGGACTTTATGCTCTCGTACCCCCTCCTAGGCGGATGCATCCTTATAGGCATCCTCGCTATCTCCTGTGGCCTCTTCTTGCCATTGAATGCCTCGTCAAGCTCCTCCTTCTTGGCCTTGAGCTCCTTCTTCTCTGCCAATCTCTGAAGCGTCTCCTCGCTGATCTCGCCGTACGTGATGAAGTCGTTGCACTTCTTTATCATGCCCATGTTAGGCTTCGAGCCGTATACCAGCACAAGGTTGTTTATCTTGTTTAGGTTCAGTCTCTTCAGCGTCTCCTTTATCTCATGCCTGACTCCGGCCCTGCCTCTGACGCGTATAACTGCCAGCAATTTGTTTTCTGCCTTTTGATCCATAAAACACGACCGCTGCTTATCTCTGCCTTGTTTGTTGGTTATATATACACTAGAAATCTATTTAAATGTAGATGGGTTTTGCTTGAAACTAATAGGTAACGGCGTAGTTGAGCAGATACGCTATTACGAGGCCTGCCAATATCCCGATGTAAGTAAGCCAGATGTAATGGCTCTTCTCCTCCTGGCTCTTCGCCTCCCTCGAGCACTTGTTGATGCTCACGTGAAAGAGTACAAATATTACGTATAGTATGGCTGCGCTTGCCAACGCGTCGAAAAGGACAAGGAAGTAGTTGGAGAAGAAGACGAGGCCTATGCCGGTGCCTATCAATGTCGGAAGGCCTCCAAGCAGGAATGCCCCTGCCAAGAACCTCTTCTCGATCTTCTCCTTTGCGCCCATCAGCGGCGCCGCGATGGGAAATCCCTCGGTGAAGTTCTGGAGAGTGAATGCGACAACAGACAGTAAGTATATGGGCAGAAGCCCTGCCGCACCTGCCGATCCGAAGACCAATCCTTCCGTAAGGTTCTGGAAGCCTATGCCCACTGCCGCCAAGATCGACGTATGCTTTGGATTCTCCTCCGGATCCCTGCTGCCCTTCGGCGTTATGAAAAACAAGAACGCTGTGGCGAAGCCCGCGATGAAGATTATCAGCAACGGGTTTGTTATCGTGTAGTTTCCGAATATGGCTGCAACATCGCCGTATATGTCCATCAGCAGGAATACGAGCACGCCTATTGCCCCCGCATTGAGGAAGAGCATGTGCTTTGTTGTCAGTTTCTTGTAGAAGACTACTGGCATCGAGAGGAAGACGGCGAGTGCCATCACAAGCGAGAGGCCTATTGTCAGGTACAGACTTTCCATCGGAACACCGGTTTTATGATTTAGTTATCTTTGTTAAACAGACTGTGGTATTGGTTCATATTGATTTGCCATTCCTACTTAAAACTTATCTCCATCGGGCCGGCATAGTTGAACTCAGGGCACTTGATGAATATCTTTATTATGTAACTGTCGTTCCTGTCTACCGCGAATGGGACAGCCGGCTCTGTAGAGACAACCTCGAAGGGCTTGTTTATGGAGATTCCGCTTACAGTCCTCCCATACTTCAATATCTTGTAGGCCTGTATGTCCCTCCTCACTATCTGCGATTTCTTCAGTATCATGTTCGCTGTCGTGTCCTCTATATCCGCCCTCCTGCCTCCATCGACCAAAGTTATCTTCTTGACGTCTATATTCACGTTGTCGCTGCCGTCTGTCACGAAGGTTATCGAGAGCGGCCCCGTGTAATTGAGCATCGGCGCCCTGAGCTTCATCTTGAATAGCGTGCTGGAGAGATAGCCCACGCTGATCGGCGGCTTTGGGGATATCGAAAGCAGTTCGAAAGGCTTCTCAACAGTTATCCCGTTTATGGTGACGCTAGGTCCCCTGAGGTTGTCTGGCAGCAGGCCGCTTCCGATGGTATTCTTGAAGGGTATGTCGAGGTCGAATACCTGCTCATTCAGCTCCCTGCCGCCGAGCGCATGGACATCTGCTCCGAACTTGAGGTTTATGCTTGTAAGCGTCATCACCGCTTTCTCCTGGCTTTTGCCCCCTAGCTTTTTAAAAACATCGAGAATTCCCAAACACTCACTTAAAATTCGCAATAGGATATTTGTGGTATAGTATAAATAATCTATGTGGGTAGTAGTTTTTGTGTATTTTTATGCTTGAAGAAGGCGATGCCGCTCCTGATTTTTCTCTGACCGGATCTGACGGGAAGAAGCACAGCCTTAAAGACTTCAAGGGCAGGACGCTTGTCCTCTATTTCTATCCAAAGGACGATACGCCAGGCTGCACGATAGAGGCGAAGTGCTTCAATGCCCGAATGGCAGACCTCAGGAAGGAAGGGGCTGAGGTTGTGGGGGTAAGCGCAGACGATCTGGATTCGCACAACAGGTTCATCTCGAAATACGATCTAGGGTTCCTGCTGCTCTCGGATCCCGACAAGAAGACAATCAAGGGATACGGCGCCTACGGGAGCAGGGGGATATTCGGCATGGGAACCCTTAGGAAGACATTCATCATAGACAAGAACGGTAAGGTAATCAAGATATTCCCCAAAGTGCATGCAGACGGCCATGACCTGGAAGTGTTGGAATTTTTGAAGAAGAGCAAGAACTAGAGGCGCGAACATGATAGATACTAATGCTCACGATACATTGGGTGAGGACGTAATGCCCTCGCGGTACGAACTCCGGTTCGATCCCGATTTCAAGAAATTTGAATTTGATGGATGGGCAAGAATACATGTCAATGTCAAAAAGAAGACAGCCTCGATATCGCTCAACGCCAGCGAGCTCAAGATAAAGGGCGCTAAAATAAAAACCAGGTCAGGAGTCCAATATGCGAGGCCATCGATAAACGAGAAGGAGGAGATTCTCACCCTAACTGTACCTAAGGCAGTCTACGGGGAGATCGAGATCGAGATCGAGTTCAAGGGCTACCATAATGACAAGATGTATGGGTTTTACAGGAGCAGTTACAACGACGGGAAGAAGGAGGGACATATCTTAACGACACAGTTCGAGCCTGCAAGCGCAAGGAAGGCGTTCCCCTGCTTCGACGAGCCCTCATTCAAGGCTACTTTTGACCTCTCGCTTCTTGTCGATGAGGATCTTAAGTGCATCTCCAACATGCCGATAAGCGAGGAACAAAAAGTCTCGGAGGGGAAGAAGCGCGTCTCTTTCATGACCACTCCGAAGATGTCCACCTACCTCCTTTACGTAGGAGTCGGAGATTTCACGAGAACCTCATCCAAATATAGAGACATAGTCCTGAGCGTAATAACCACTCCTGGCAAGGAGAAATACGCAAAGCTCGCCTTGGGCTACGCCTCCTCCTTCCTTTCATACTACGAGAAATATTTCGGGATAAAATTCCCGCTGCCAAAGATGGATCTGATAGCGATACCCGACTTCGCAGCAGGCGCCATGGAGAACTGGGGCGCAATAACGTTCAGGGAGAGCGCGCTGCTAGGCGACGAGAAGAGCTCCGTCGCGACGAAGCAGAGGATAGCTGAAGTGATCGCGCACGAGTACGTCCACCAGTGGTTCGGCGACCTTGTGACGATGAAGTGGTGGAACGACCTCTGGCTGAATGAGAGCTTTGCCAACTTCATGTCCTACAAGGCGCTCGATGCCGTGATGCCGGAATGGGAGATGCTGACCCAGTATACAGCCGGCGTTGTAGGCGCCGCGTTCGCCGCGGACCAGATGAATTCGACGCACCCGATAAGCGTAAAGGTGAACACCCCCGCAGAGATATCCCAGATATTCGACGACATAAGCTACAACAAGGGCGGTGCCGTGCTTAACATGCTGGAGGGATATGTAGGCAGTGAGGTCTTCAGGAAAGGCCTCAACGTCTACCTGAAGAAGAATGCCTACTCCAACGCGGAGAAATACGACCTCTGGAACTCCATAGGCGCCGCGGCGAAGAGCTCCGGAAGGCGCCTTGCAGTCTCCGAAGTGGCGCAGAGCTGGATAGACAACAAGGGGTATCCTATGCTTGCGGTAAGAAAAAGCAATGGCGATTACCGGATAACACAGAACAGGTTCAGGCTCCTTGACAGGGGTGCAGACAAGACGACATGGCTGGTTCCTGTCAACATTTCTTACCCTCCTGTCCAGAAGGAGGCAAGCATCCTGATGAAAGGCAGAGAGGCCAAGATAGAAGGCAGCGGAAAGGGCCACATAAAGCTGAATGTCGGGCAGAAAGGCTTCTACAGGACCATGTATACGCAGGAGATGCTCGATAACCTGGGAGAGCTGATAAAGGGAGGCGAGCTGAGCGGCCTCGACGGGTGGGGGATAGAGAACGATCTCTACGCAGTGACGAAGAAGAACATGAGAACCCTAAACGAATACCTGGATTTTGTGGAAAAGTACTGCTTTGCTGCCAAGTATCCGCTGAATGTCGGCGTGCTCTCGCATCTCAGGGGGCTGTACGGACTTTTCTACGACTACGACGAGAGCATATTCGAAAAGGTAAGGGTTTTGCTGAAGGGGTACAGCGCCGAGATAATAAAGCAGGTCGGCTGGAAGAAGACAGATGACGAAAGTTCGACAACCACGCTGATAAGAAACGCGGCTATAATGGGGTCAGGGCTGTCCGGTGAGAAGACAACAGTGAACAAGGCGAAGAAGCTCTTCGGCGAGCACGAAAAGGGCAGTCAGCTTGATCCGAACATAAGGAGCGCGATATACGGCCTCGTCGCGTGGTCCGGAAACAGGGAGACCTACAACATGCTGTCTGGCAGGTATGCGTCAGAGGAGCTGCCTGAGGAGAAAATAAGGCTGCTTGCCTCGCTTGGAATGTTCCGCGATCCCGACATAATCAGAGACTCGCTGAACTACTCGCTTTCAAAGCATGTCAGGTATCAGGATGCCTACTACATCCCTGTATACGTCTCCATGAACCCGGCCGGAAAGTCGCTGATATGGGCCTGGACGAGGAAGAACTGGCAGACATTCAAGGAGAGGTTCCCAAGCGGCACGCACATGCTGGGCAGGTACATAGAGAACGTCGCCGGTGTCAACGACCCGAAGGTTATGGCCGAGGTAAGAACTTTCTTCAAGAACAAGGAAAACATGAGGGAGGACATAAAGAACAGCCTCGAGGAAACACTGGAAATAATGGAGGTAAATTCGGGGTTCGCAAGCTATAATAAAGCGAACATGCAAAAAGAATAAGGTTGGGAATGTGCATGGATCTCCTGTTCAGATTCGATAATCCTAGGCAGCACCAGCAGGCAATGATGGATGAGATACGGAAGTCGCTGCAGCAGGCAAAGGACATACTCATCAACGCGCCTACCGGGACAGGGAAGACCGACGCTTCGATAGCGGCGGCGCTGGGATTCGCGATGGAGCAGAATCTCGACGTCTTTTTCCTAACGCCGAAGATATCGCAGCACAAGATAGCGGTGGAATCGCTGAAAGGCATAAGGAAGAAGTTCGGTACCGAGATAAAATACGTCGATATCGTCGGAAAGAGGAATCTCTGCATAAACACCAACGTCAACAGCCTTGAGGGGGAGGCATTCTACAAGGGCTGCGAGAATGCTGTAGGCAGCAAGAGGTGCCATTTCTACACGAACGCGAAGGACCCCTCGAACATAACCGAAGACCTTGTCGAAGCGAACTACAGGGGGCACAACGCCCTGTTCGATGAATCGTTCAGGAAAGGGGTCTGCGCCTACGAGGTGGCCACCTATCTTGCAAAAGACGCGAACTTCATAATAGCTGACTATGCGCACATACTGAATCCCTACACGAGAACCGCGTTCCTCAAGAGGATCGCGCACAGGCTCGAGAATGCTATAATAATCTGGGACGAGGCGCACAACATACTCAACTCAGCAGGCTCCTATCTCAGCACCTCGATCAGCACAGGGACTATCAACAACGCCTCCAAGGAGCTCATGACAATAAAGAGCAGCATAGACCTCGAATATCTGGACTTCATGCTGAAGAGCATCGCAGAGAGGAGACTGGGAGGAAAAACAGAGGCATTTGTCGAGAGCGATGACGTTCCCCAGGCGATAGTGGACAACATACCTGTTGTGGCGGAGCAGCTGGAGAAGGCAGGCATGGAGTACATAACGGCCAACAAGGCCAAGCGTTCCTCGCTGATGCATATCGCAAACTTCCTGCTTTCGCTGAAATCCAAGGACGATTCTGTCGCAAGCATAGTGACAAGGACTGGGAAGAGCATCAGGTTCTCTCTCACCTGCCTATATCCAGAGAAGGCGATGGGCCTTTTCAAGGAGCCGTACGCGAACATCTTCATGAGCGGAACCCTTCTTCCGCTATCGATGTACAGGGAGCTCTTCGGACTGAGCGAGGCAGAGGCGAAAGACTATGCCTCGCCGTTCCCAAAGGCGAACAAGCTCTGCCTTGTCGACGAGAGCGTCTCTACGAAGTATGAGAGCAGGTCCAATGAGGAATTCATGAAGATAGCTGGCAAGATAGAGGAGGTAAGGAAGGCGACAAAGGGAAACCTGGCTGTCTTCTTCCCCAGCTTCGCCGTCCTCAACTCGGTGTACAGGCACATGAAGACCCATGTGGAGTACATCCAGAGGAGCGAGATGAAGAGCGTTGCCGTTGAGAAGTTCATAGAGGATTTCAAGAAGGGCGACGACGCAATACTCTTCGGCGTCATGGGAGGCAGCATGAGCGAGGGCATTGACTATGCGAACAATGTCATAAAAGGAATAATCATAGTGGGCATACCTCTGGAGAGGCCCAACCTTGAATTGAAGGCGAAGATCGAGTACATGAACAGGAAGTTTGACGGGAAGGGATCGGAGTACGCGTACATCGTGCCCGGGATAATAAGGGCGGCGCAGGCGGCGGGCAGGGCGGTAAGGAGCGAGACAGACAGGGCATTCATAGTCTTCATGGACAGGAGGTACGGATGGAGCAGCTACAAGTCACTGATAGGGAAATTCGTAGAGCTCTCCGATAAGAAGAACACCATAGACGGGATAAAGGAATTCCTCGGAGAGAAGCATAACGTCGCAAGGAATTAGACATCTGGCCTTCTGATCTCCTTTTCACTTATCCTGAATACCTCCATGACATTCTTCAGCTGGCCGTGCTGTTCGCACAGGAATGAGAACCGGGTTAGCTTTGCCATCTCATTAGATTTCGAAGGCTTAGGGTCCTTGTGGTCTATCAGCCTGAATTCAAGGTTTTTCCCGCCGTTTCTTGCGCGGCTTTCCCTCTCTAGTCTTGCCTGCTCGATTTTTCCCAGTACCATGGGCTTAAGCCTTTCCACGGTCTCAGAAGGCAGGTCGAACTGCCTGACTGCGCACGCTGCGGCGAAGAGCGCTCCCTTTTCTATGAGCTTTTTCGCAGCGGCCTCAGCCAACCTCTCCTTTCTATCTACGGAGAGGCCTATGCCTGCGCTTTCTGCCGCGTCCAGGCCCTCCCTGGCCATAACCACGACCTCCCTTCTCAATAATATGGCGATCCCCTCTGCAACGCCTGCCCTGACCATCCTTCTAGGGATTTTGTATATATTCCTCTCCTCGTCTCCCTTCAGGTAGTCCCTAAGCTGATCGCTGAGATGCTGCTTGCTCTGGGAGTTTACGACGTGAGCTATGATAAGCCTTGAGCCTTTCATGGTGATTGCCTGGCGTTCCCTGATATTTAGACTTGCCTGGGCTTCAGGCTGTAGGTAGAGCCTCTCCACCTTATGCTATCCATCCTGCTCGCGATTCCGAGGTTCAGGAGGTAGAGGAACGGCATCATGAGCGTTATCGGGACTATCAAGAGGCCTTTCTGCCTTGACCTCTTGTATGTTACCGCCAAGCTCTTTAGGTAATGGAGAAGCAGCAGCAGGAAGATCGGGGAGATGAGCAGCGAGAGTGACACTCCCGAGACAATGAGAATGCTCTCTGCAAGGTAAAACGGCATGCCGATGTAGAGGTTTTTCCGGTTGCCGAGTATGGAAAGGGCTGTCTGCCTGTTTGCCCACTCGAAAAACTGGCCAAAAGAGTCCTTTGTATTGACTACCGGCTGCGAGAAGCCGGTATACTCTATCCTCAATCCCTTTTTCTTGGCGAGGAGGGTGAGGCAGATGTCGTCAGATACCGAATACCTTGAATTCTTGAAGAAATCAAACGAATCGCCAGTGACAAGCCCCTTTCTGAAGGCCAGCGAACCTCCCCAGCCGAATTTCGTTATCTCGTTTTCCATCAGGCCTTCGCCCACAAGCCCCCAGACCGATTTGACACTGGACCAGAATCCGCCAATGTGATTGAAATACGGATACGATGTCGAGAGGCCGACAGTCTTGTCCGCAAGAGGCGCAACGAGCGCGCCGAGCCAGTCGCTCCTTGCCCTGATATCGGAGTCTGCAATCACATACACTTGGTAATCGTCGAGTTTCCCTATGGCAGTCGATATCGCCCTGACCTTGCCGCTGCATCCCTCGCAGGATGAGGAAGACACAAGATAATCCATTTTTGCCTTCTTTATCGCCCTGAGAGCCTCGTCCTTCTCGCTGTCCACCACGCAGACAGCATCAAAATTCCTGTACCTTTGATTTTTTATTGAAGATAGATTCTCGTACAGTTGGAAATCAATCCCCTTGCACGGGATTACTACCAAGGTTTTCGGATTAAAAGAAATTTTCTTTTGAACCCTTTTGGCATCCTTTTTTATGATCCCTGCTAAGTCTATGGCCGACATGCCGACGAATAGGAGAAGCACAAAGCCGATGAGAAGATAGGCAGGGACACTCGTCATCCGATCCACAAACATATGTTTTAATAGGTATCATCTTTAATATCCTAGCATGTACCGAACATTCCAGACCATCTTGGTTCCTGGATTAATCGTCTTCCTGGTAACCCTGGCTGCAACACAGTTCCTGGTAACATATTTGTACAACGCCGGGATAATCGCAGAAGACAGGAACAAGGGAAAGATCAAGAGGATAGCAAGCAGCGGAGGGCTCGCCGTAGCCTCTGGGATTGTCTTCGGCATACTTGCCTACACGTCAGGTGGCAGCTTCAACGTCTTTGCGCCTGTTTTGTCGGTGTCATATCTGCTTGCCATAGCGCTCTCCATCATCCTCATAGCGCTCGTAGGCTTCCTTGATGATATAAATGTGCAGAGAGAACGCGTCAAGACAACTGACATGATGGACATAAGGCTCGGACTCAAGCAGTGGCAGAAGCCTCTCCTTACGCTCATAGGCGCGCTGCCCCTGATGGCGATCAATGCGGGAATCAGCACAGTAACCGTGCCATTCATAGGCACCGTGGATTTCGGCATCCTATATCCCCTGTTGATTCTGCCGATCGCAATAATCTTCGTATCCAACGCAGTGAACCTTCTTGGCGGGTTCGACGGCCTGCAGCCTGGCATGACGCTGATTGCAGGAATAGGGATGCTTGTCTACTCTGTAATATTCGGCACAGGCACATCGGGATATTACGGCGCCTTCCTCTCAACATTGCTGGTCGCATCGGTCCTGGCCTTCCTGCCTTTCAATGTGCGGAACGCAAGGATAATACCCGGGGACAGCTTCACATACGCCGTCGGAGCGACGCTTGTCGCAATAATGGTGATGGGAAACGCAGAGGCATTCGGGATAATCGTCTTCATACCGTGGATAATAGAGTTCTTCCTGCACCTCAGGAGAAAGTTCCAGGTGACTGATTTGGGAATAAGGCAGAACGATGGCACTCTCAAGCCGCCTTACGGCAGGAGCATATACAGCCTGACGCACATGGTAATGAATCTGAAGAAGGCGACAGAGAGAGACGTTACTGTCTATCTGTGCGCGTTCGAGGCGATGTTCGTCATCCTCGCCTTCCTGCTGAAGCTTGCCGGCCTGCTGTAATTATTATGCTGGTGCGCATTCGACCTTGTAAGGAGTATGTCCTCTTTCTTGATTAGTTTCTTCCTTCCTGCATGCGCCGCATACTTGATCGCCTTGTTCGTGACTTTGTCCGCGAGCCTTGCCAGCTCTTTTTCAAGGTTTAGAACCGCATCCTCGGTAACTTTTTCGGCACCGGCCTCCCTCAGGAACTGCTCAATATCGTATAAACTGAACTCTCTATCGCTCATTATAATCATGCCTCCAAAATCCAGATTTAGCTTGCGATGTTGGGCTTTAAAAAGCTTTGTAAATCGTTCGGAGTAGTGGAAGTTTCATGTCTCCAAGGAACCTGAAAACCATGAAAATATTTAGATATTGGCATAATATTGCTAGCTATGGATAGCTCCGCAAGGCTCCAGTCTGCGATGGAATACCTGATGACCTACGGCTGGGCGATCCTTATCATCGCTGTCGTGCTGGGCGCGCTCTTTGGGCTGGGATTCTTCAACTCGGCGAATCTGGCGCCCAAAGTGGGGCCCGGAGCCTGCCAGGTCTACAGGCCTCAGGGGCCTGGAAGCACGTCGTTCATCAATCTAGAAGGCACGTGCAACAACGAGCTGCCGCAGTACACCGCCGTTTTCAGGTATCCGTATGCTTACCCTGCCTATGTCAACATACCGAACCCTAACTCCTTCTCCAAGCCAAAGCAGTTCACTGTGACGGCATGGGTGGAGCCTTACTCGACAATGAACTACATAAACATATTTGCTACAAACTGCTTCAGGTTCGAGATCCCCGCCCCGCCGACCACTATAGATTTCCACATGCTTAACTGCGGAAACAACGCAGCCGTTCCTGGGGGATACACTCTGCCGAACCTGAAGAACACGTTCAGCTTCTTCGCAGTTACATTCAACAACGCTAGCGGCACCATGAGCGCCTACTATGACGGCGGCCTCGAGGCTACAGTCGGCGGCGGCCAGCTTACATACGCAGCGAACTACATAACTGACATGCACATAGGGCTTGATGGCATCTCAGACATAGGAGGAACAGACCCCATGAACGGAACGATGGCAGATGTCCAAGTCTACAACGCTTCTCTATCGGCAAATGAGATAATGGCCTTATATCACGAAGGAATCGGCGGAGTTCCAATAGCGCCGCAGAATCTAGTTGGATGGTGGCCTCTCAACGGCAACGCGAATGATTACTCAGGCAACCTGAATAATGGGATCTCGATGAATGTTATATTTACCAGCTCGTGGACATCCGGGTACAGCGCTCCCTGAGTTACCTGTATCTAAGGATGGCGCCTATGCCCTTGAAGCCCATGAGGAATTCCTTGCCATACGAGCTATCGCTTGAGACGAAGGCCATGGGAACGTCAGCGGCCTCTGCCATGTCTATGAGCTCCTCTGCCGCGTCTTCCTCCTTAGCTATGTTGAGGTTTGCGCCGCACTCGTGCTTCTGCAGCCTTTCCGTTCCGTATTCCAGCTTGTCGAATGTCACATCCTCGCTCGGGCATCTGTAGGTAACCTTGTGGAGCTGTATCTCATCGCTGACGATGAGCGTTTCCACCTGCTTGTTCGCAAGCGCTTTCTTGGTCTCATCGTACCCCGCCGCCGCCAGCCCGTTTCTTACCCTTTCCTTTATGAATCGCTCCAGTATCTTTCTTTCCTTTGCCGCTTCTTCCTCCTTCAGCAGCTCCGCCGCCTTCTCCACAATCTCGTGCAAGCCAAACTCGTCAGTGTAACCCACATCGAACGTCCCGAGGATCTTTATCTGATAGTTCAGCAGTCCGGCCTTCAGGAAGCCTTCCTTCGCAGGCCCAGGCCCTCCTACAATGACGCCCTTGATCTTGAAGTTGTTCTGCATGAAGATGTCATTTATCGCCTCGCTTATCCTTTTCACGTAATCGTGTATGCTCTCCTCTATCGCGCGCTCGTATCTCTGCGCCGACTGCCCACCCTTCCTGACCTTCGCGTGCGCTGTTGAATTAAGCCTCCTGACAACCCTTATGTGCGAGCCCTGCAGGAGGCCGATTGTAGCCTCCCTGCCGTCCATTGTCAGTATGCAGTAGCTGTCCTGGCTGTTGAGTATCATCTCCAGTGGCTCGAGCATGAATGTAGAGTCGCACCTGTAGATGTTCACGCCCAGCGGCGACGGAGGCTCTATCGAAAAGATCTCTATTGCCGTCTTGCTCTGATTGTCTGAGATGTTTCCACAGAATATGGCAAGGCCGTTCTTCGGCGTCTGCTTGAAAAGCCTGAGATAGCCTATTATCTTGTCTATGGCTCCGAGCACGTTGGTCCTTGTCTGCTTCGACTTGATGTTGGAGGACTCGCTGTATTCCATCCGCAGCCTGGATATCTCCTCGCTCAGCTGGTATCCTGCAGGTATGTATACGCTTATCAGCTCTGTCCCTGATCCGCGCATTGACCTCAGCCTCTTCAGCTCCTTCATGATGCTGTAATCGCTTGTCATCTGTCTCGTTCCTTCAATAACTTAATGATCTGAACGTTGGGTTATTTATCATCAAAGGCTTGCTATCTTCCTTATGGCTGCTTTTTCTTTCAGCCTGCCCGCAACATGCCCCCCCACTGTCGCGCCCTCTTTTCTACTTCTTAAAGGTTGCAGATAGCCCTGTCAGCCGATCTCTCTCTTTCCGTTCATGTAAGGAATAAGCGCCTCTGGAACTGCGATCTTGCCGGTCTTTTCATCATAGTAGTTCTCCACTATCGCGACAAGCGCCCTTGTCGTAGCTACGGCAGTGGAATTGAGTGTGTGGGCCAGTTTCCTTTCGCCTTCATCATACTTGATATCCAGCCTTAGGGACTGCCAGTCCGTGCAATTGGAGCACGAGACCACCTCGCGGTACTTGTCCTGGGACGGGAAATAGGCCTCTATGTCGTACTTCTTCGCTGCGACTATTCCTATGTCCCCGGTGCACATGTTAAGCACCCTGTAAGGTATCTCCAGGGCCCTCCATATCTCCTCCGCATTCCCGATAAGCTCCTCCAGGATGTCCCACGAGTCTTCCTGCCTTGAGACGACGAACTGCTCTATCTTGTAAAATTGATGCACTCTGAATATTCCCTTGCTGTCCTTTCCATGCGATCCTGCCTCCCTCCTGAAGCACGGGCTTATCCCAAGGTATTTCTTCGGCAGCTCCTTGCCGGATAGAAGGAGCCCTGCATTCAGGGCTGCAATCGCGTGCTCCGATGTTGCTATCAGGAAGAGCTCCTCTTCCATGTGCTCGAGATTCTTTCCCGATTCCGATTCCTTCGTGTCGCCCACTTTGTAGAGCGTCTCCTCAAAATCTCCCAGGGCAGTTGCCCCTTTGTAATACTCCTTCTTAAGCATCAGTGGCGGCGATATCAGCCGGTAGCCCTTCTTCGAAAGGACGTCAATCGAAAAGCGTATGAGCGCCTGCTCGAGAAGGACCATCTCGCCCTTGAGGTAATAGAATCTTGCGCCTGAGACCTTTGCGGCCTGGTCGAGGTCCACAAGATCGAGTTTCCTGAGTATCTCCTCGTGTCCCGGGATCTTCCTGTGCTTCGTCTCTCCGTGCTTCCTGACTGTGACATTTCCGCTCTCATCATTTCCCTGCGGCACTGTTTTGTGAAGGACATTCGGCATGTTCCACAGGAGGTACCCTATCTTCTGCTCGAACTCGGCCCCGGTTTTTTCCAGCCCCTCTATGCTCTCCCGTGTCTCAGCCAGTTCCCTCACTGTAGACTCTGAAACATCCTTTCCCGACTTCTTGAGCTTCGAAATTTCCTCGCTTCCTTTATTGCGCTTCGCCCTTAGAATCTGCGTCTCGTTCTGCAGCTTTCTGTACTCCTCATCAAGGTCCAGAAGCTCGGCTATAGGATAATCGCTTTTCCTTCTCTCCAGCGATTCCTTGATTTCCTCAAGGTGATCCCTGACGTATTTTGTAGTGAGCACTGCGACCACAATAATGAGAAGAATTAAGAAGCTAAACAATATAATACTAGGCTTATGCAGGGGTGGCAGAGCTTGGTCAAATGCGACGGGTTTAGGGCCCGTTTCCTTTAGAGGATTCGAGTGTTCAAATCACTCCCCCTGCATTAATCTTAAAGCACAATGCGATTCAGAACGTAACGTTTAATAATCTCTGAAAG
>DAHVAM010000016.1 GCA_027314605.1 Microcaldota archaeon | reverse complement strand
GTATATAATGATTTTCGCATCAAAAATTACTACTGGTAATTGAATGCCTGAATTGGAGCCCCTCAATGCTGTTTCGTTGAGGGTAAAAAACACGAGGAAAGCAGTCGGGATCAGCCAGAAGAAGCTTGCGAGCATGCTGGGCATGAGCCAGTCCACCATAGCAAGGCTTGAGAGCGACATAGAGAGGCTGAACCCGAGCTACAGGACTGTATTCAACGTAATGGACGCGCTGCAGGACGCGACAATGAGGACCGAGAAATCCAAAATACTGGGAAAGCTGTCAAGCGCCATAATGCACAGGCACATAATCTACGTCAAGCCTGGCGATACGGTGGAAAAGGCTGTAAAGATAATGAAGGAAAATGATTTCACGCAGCTTCCTGTGCTGAACAGCAGAAGAGGCGTCGTCGGAACCATAAACGAGAAAAGGCTGCTCAAGATAACTGCGGATTCGCAAAAAGACATAGCTGACATAAAAGTGAACGAGATTATTGATCCCGCGCTGCCGCAGGTGGATCAGGACACGGAGGTGGCGAAGATCAGGCCCATACTCGAGAACTTTGGCGCGGTGCTCGTCATGGACGGAAGCCAAGCAGTGGGCATAATAACAATCTACGACATCCTGAAGCTGCTTTAAAACAGGTTAAGCGCCGAGAACATTATCGGAAGGATTATCGTGGCGTCGCCGTCTATGGTGACATATCTGGCCTTCTCCTTCACCTTGCCCCAGGAGACCGCCTCTGTCAGCCTCGCCCCTGACAATCCTCCGTCATATTGGGAAGCTGTGGTTATGTAGACTGCATAATCAAGCCCTCCCTTAAACTGGTTCCACCAAATAGTGTGGTGCTTGCTTATTCCGCCTCCGACCATCAAGGCCCCTGTCTTCTTGTTGTCGAACGAGATGTCGCTAAGTTTCAATTCATCCTTAAGAAGGTTCAGCTTGAAGTCATGGTCCTGCGAGAAGATTGTCAACTGGGTGCCGAACGCCCCGTCGACTATCCCCGGGCAGAATATCGGGACGTTGTGCAGGTACGCCTGCCTTATTATCGAGCTGTCATCCTTCATCCTCTTGCCGAACTCGAAAAGGAGCTCGCTCGGGCTGTATTCCTTCTTGTAGTCCTTGGATTTGTAGATGTCAGCCATAATCTCCTTAAAGTAGTCCTCTACAGTCAGTCCATATTCCTTGCTTTCTATGAAAATATTCCCAAGCCTGTAGATGCTCATCTCGTGCAGCTTATTGTCATCGACCTCGAAGCTTCCTACGCTGTATTTCCCCCCGTATGCCTTGGCAAGATCATGGTCGACAGTTCCGCATGTCGTCATCAGCGCATCGAAATATTTCACAGAGTCAGCCATCATGCCCCTTAGCCCTGTGGATACTATGTTCGCAGTGAAGGAGAAGAAATTGAATGACTCCTTGTCTGCCTTCATCTTCTCCATTATCTTGATTCCGTCTATCATATGCTGCGCGGAGAAACCCCCAACGTTGTCCATCTCTGCCATGAGCTCCTTGACTGTCATGTCCTTTGTAAGCCTGATGTCCTTTACCTCCCGTGCCAGCATCTCCTTCTTGTTGTAATTTTCCTCTACCATCTCAATCTCCTAGAAACTTTATCAGCGAAATTATTTTGTGGGCACCGAGCCTCTCCCTTCCCCTGAGGTCCGGAAGCTCTACCACGAAGAGATATCCCTCTATCACTCCTCCGAGCCTCTCCACCAGGCTGCCTACCGCCCCGGCAGTCCCTCCCGTCGCGAGAAGATCGTCTACGATCAGTATGTGCGAACCCTTCTCAAAGGAGTCCTCGTGCATCTCCAAGGTGGCCGTGCCATACTCCAGCGCATAATCTATGCTTATTGATTTGTATGGGAGCTTTCCCTTCTTCCTTGCCGGTATGAAGCCTATGCCCATCGAATATGCCAATGCCGAACCTATTATGAAGCCCCTGGCATCTATGCCTGCTATGTAATCAATCTTCATGTCCCTGACTCTCTCCCTGAGCTCCTCGATGCATTTCCCGAAGGCCTCTGCGTCCTGAAGCATAGGCGTTATGTCCCTGAACATGATTCCCTGCTTCGGATAATCTGGAATGGTCCTGATTCTGGACTCCATCAGGGCCAGAGCGTCCTCATGTGCCATAAAACCGCTTATATATCGGCCATGAACAGCTATATTGCTTGTGCAAAAGCCCCAAAGGCATCTCGACAATATATTTATACCTTTGGCTTTATATCCTTAAATTAAACCCAGTATCTTTATGACCTCAAAACAGGTGCCAAAGACCCTTGCCTTGATACCTGACGGAAACAGGAGATGGGCGAGGTCGCACAAGCTCTCGATTCTGAACGGCTACGACATCGGCATCAAGAAATTCATAAGCTTCAGCGAGTGGTGCATGCAGTACGGCATAAACAACATAGCCGTATGGGCATTTTCCACCGAGAACTTCAAGAGGGACAGGACCGAGTCCAATACCCTGTTCAACCTCTACAGCAAGGTGGCAAACGACAGGGACATAATAGAGAGGCTGCACAGGAACAAGACCAGGTTCAGGGTAATAGGCAACAAGAAAATGCTTCCCTCAGACCTCAGGAAGTCGCTGGGAAGGCTCGAAGCGGAGACAAGGAGATACAAAGACAGGGTCATAAACATGCTCATAGGCTACGGGGGCAGGGACGACATCGTTCACGCAGTCAGGAACGCCGTCAGGAACGTCAAGAACGCAGCGGCGGTCAGCGAATCTACCATAGAGAAATACCTGCTTTCCAACGCCGTGCCGGAAATAGACCTCGTGATAAGGACGTCCGGCGAGAAGAGGCTATCGGGATTCATGCCCTGGCAGACAGAATACTCGGAGCTTTATTTCTCAAAGAAGCTCTGGCCAGAGTTCACTAAGAGGGATCTGCAGGGAGCGCTTGCGGACTACAGCAGGAGGCAGAGGCGCTTCGGCAAGTGATCGCCAAGAAGCGGCCAGTACATTAGGTTGGTAAATGCCGGATGAGATAAAAGACGTTACACGATTTTCACGCTACTTCAACATGGAGGCGCCGAGCAGCGCCATTCAGGCAATGCTTTTCATAGTGCTAGGTGTGGCCACAGGGATAATAGCCTACGAGTACACGCACCTCCATTCCGGGATATCCCTGGTGCAGTCTCTGCTCTACGGCGCGAGCATAGGCGTCATAGTAGTAACTGTGCCAAGCATCATCACAGTCATATTCCTCAAGGCGCTGAAAAGGAAGATGAAGCTGAAGCACGCGTTCTTCGCCGTGCTCGCAATCTCTATGCTGTACTCATGCTTCTTCATAATCGACGCCCTGCTCTTCGCCCTCCTGCATAACTACACTATTGCATACCTCATACTGATACTGAGCAACGCCCTCCTCTACGGCTATTGGTTCCTCATAAACCGGGTGGTCATGGCGCAGAAGAGAAGCCAGATATTCACTGCCGCATTCCAGCCTGTGATCAACATGCTCCTCTTCATCCCATTGAACAGGTATCTCTTCGACATGGCGGTGCAGATTCCTGTCGTGCTGCTGAAGCTCTGGAGCGGCATGATAGTCTTCATGGCTGTGGGGTACTCGATACTCTACATCATGGACAGGCCGGCAAAGAAGGCGCTGAAGATGAGCGGCGTCGAGATAATAACGTCGATGGTGAACCAATGGCTCTATGACATAACAAAGGATGTGGAGGTATTCGAAGGCGCGGGGACAAAGCGAGATGTCAGCATAGACATCATGGCGCTGAAGGGCAGCAAGGGATACAAGGCAGTCTTCGTCAATCCTGATATACACTACGGGCCGTTCCACGATGTCGGAGGCGGAATCGCGACAGCGTACATGGGAAGAAAAATACGCGAGCAGACCGGCGCAGCGCCATTCATAATGCACGGCGCAGTGAGCTTTGAGGACAATCCTGTAAGCGCCAAGCAGATACACGGGCTATCGAGCGCCGTCGCAAATGACATCGGCCTGCTCGGCAGGGAATCATTCAGCGCCGCGAAAGGCGGCGTTTCGGTAGGCACCGAAGGGCCATGCAGGGCCATAGCCATAACTATGAACGGTTCCTGCCTTCTTGCATTGACCAAGGCGCCGCTGGTGACCGAGGACATAGACAAAAGGGTAGGACAAAGGCTCAGGCAGGCCGCCTCGAAATACTTCAAAAACGTGACGCTGGTCGACGCGCACAACTCAAGGACCGAGTCTGCAGCCTCCGACGAACTGAGAGGCATCTACATCGGAAGCAAGTACATTACAAAATACGAGAGCGCAATAAGGAAGGCGGCAGCGGCATCAAGATCCAACAGACATGAGCTATCCTTCGGCGCAGACTCGGAGATGATCTCAAAGAAGCTGAAGGGCAGGGACCTCGGGGAAGGCTATACGAGCGTAGCTGTCTTCGGATACGGCAAGAAGCGTTTCTGCCTGGTATACTTTGATGCAAACAACATGCTCCCTTCCTTCAGGGAGGAGATTATAGGGTTTATCAACAAGCGGTTCAAGATGGAGGCGGAGGTATGCACCACGGATACCCACTCCGTAAACACTATCGCGCTGCCGGCAAGCAATGTGCTGGGAAAAGAGACCAAATCCTCGGAAATGACGCCGGTGCTCGAATCCATGATAAGCAACGCCATAGGCAGCATGGAGAAGGTAAGGTGCGCCTACACCAAGGCAACCGTAAAGAACTTCAAGGTCTGGGGTAGCGGTACAGATGACATACTGCTTGACGTGAGCAGGCAGGTCATACGCTCCGGGAAGAGGACTGTGCCTCTCATCATAGCAGCAGGATTTATAATTGCAGCGTGGGTTATCTACCTGACATGACCTGATGACAAGATGCTCAACATTTTTTCATTGTACCTCTTGTATGCCGCTGCAACCGTTATCCTTGCCTACAGGCTTATCAAGCTCGCCAAGGCAAAGGACCTCCTTATTTACTCCGGATTCCTGATAACCGGCATCGCACTTTTCTGGTACCAGCATGCCGACATCGCGGCCCTGATAGCAGGGGTGATAATATTCAACGCGCTGATCTCTTCCTACGGGAAAAAGGTGTGCTATCTCTTCATAGTGGCAGCGATCCTGTATTCAAGCTACGTCTACTTCCTCTCCGCGCAGCTGCTCCTGGAGGCGATCTTCCTGGGGATGCTTAGCGGATCCTACATAACAAAGGAGAAGAGCAAGGCGATGAGGAAAAATCACATTCTTCTAAGAAATGCCATCCAGATAGCCGCAGGCATCGCCTTCATAGGGATACTCTATCTCTACGGCCTGGGACTCCTTACTGTTGTCATGATAGCGTTCCTGCTCCTCGCCTCGCTTGTCGCCAACTACGCGTTGACGGCAAACGATTCGCTTTCGAAGGCGCTGTACAGCATAGAGAAGGAGGGCACAGTGCTCGGCTCAGGAGCAAGATGGCTCTCAGTCGGCGCAATCGTCGCCGTCGCATTTCTCCAGAAGGACTATGCAATAGTCGTCCTGATCGCGATTTTCATATCTGATTCCCTCTCAACCATAGTCGGGCAGAGCCTTGCCGGGCCAAAGCTGCCGTATAACGGGAAGAAGACAGTCTCAGGCACGGCCGCATATTTCCTCTCCGCCTCAATATTGTCATATCCATTCATAGGCATAGCCGCGCTGCCCATCGGCATCATCGCAGCCTTGCTGGAGAGCCAGCCATTCCACATAGACGATAACTTCGATGTGGCGTTGGTGACTGTAATACTCTTCCTAGTGCTGTCCTACCTCGGGGTAATGGTCCGGTAATCAGATGCTTTTTGCTTTTGTGATCGCCACCTTCTCCTCGATCTTCGGCGAGCCGAACTCCTTCCACGCATTTCCCAGCCTTATGCTCACCTCCATGAACCTGTTATCCGTCGGCCCCGACGATCCCGGAGCGACGGAGAGCTCGCCCTCCTTTATCCCGAACATTCCCTCTGTATAATATCCTACCAGGCTCTTGTTTCCTATGTCCACCCTGACCATGCCTCCGTGCTTCAGCTTCAGGTCTGACCTCCTTGTCGTGAGCTTGATGTTGCCATAGCCATCGACATAGGCTATCCTGTCCCTGGGGGGATCAGGAATCTTTGACGGATCGAGCTCGTCTCCTAACACTGAATAGTCTCCCCTTATTATCTTCGAGAGCGGCTCGGGATACTTGTCCCTCGACCTGAACTGCGAGCCGCTGTTGTCGACCTTCAGCGCCCTCAATTCCTTTATAATCGGCTTTATGAACGAGAATGTGTATCCGGAGAGCACCGCAACGACCTCAAGGCCTGTCTTCAGCTTAGCGTAAACAAGCCTCTCCCCCTCGTTTCCCTTCCTCGGGTTCGGGTTATCCCTCCTTGGCGCCGTGTTGGAGAAGATGTAGACACACTTGTCACCGTCTGAATCTCCTCCGTCCAGGGCAAGCTGATAGATGCAGAATCCGGTGGAGATCGTGCTGTAAGCCCTTACAGTGACGTAATCCATGTCAACCTCGTTGACCAGCTTCTTTACCCTCCTCTTTATCTCCGCGAATGCGAGGTCTCCCGCACCGAAGTCACCGACTATGAATATCAATGGATGTTTCTCCATGGGTCTGCCTCTCAGGGAGTCATTCGCCGAACTGAGTTAGTCTTGCAGGTAAGGTATAATAACCTACAACCCGCCATGGCTTTGTAGTTTTAATTAAGTTTCTGTAGTTTTATTAATCTTCTTGTAGTTTTATTCTTTTATGGAGTGTGAGGATGGTGGGGTGATAAACTCACCGTATTCTAAGTGATTAAATGGTAGTAACAAAAGTGGATATACTTACAGAACTTACAAAACCCCTTGATACGCCTAAAGGCGTATTATCTGCTTCGCTTCTTAGCGCTCGACTTGGTGTGTCAAAAGAACATATCAGAGATGAATGGCTCGCCTTCCATAAGGAACTTGCCTATTGTATAAAAGCGGGTCTCATCGAATTCTATTTTGAAAACGATAACAAAGAATTCAAAGAGCATTTTCAGACGTATATAGACGTTAATTTTTATCTTAACTATCTAGCAGAAAAACTTATTCTCATAACTCCTACGGGTGAATTATGGTTGAATCAACATATAATGAGTAAAGAGATTCATGGAGTTAAAACATCGGTAGACTCAAACAACAAATCTATAGAAAAACTCGATAAAAGAAGTTTAGCTATAGGACTTACACTAATTGCTCTTACTGCAATAGGGATACTTGTGGCATTCTTACATCTCTAATTTTGTAGTTTTATTCAATAACCTGTAGTTTAATTACCTACTAAACTACAAAGCAACCCGCCATCCGCACAAAACATCTGTGCGCGAAGCCCAGTTGAAGGAAAGCTTCATATAGCTGACCCTTTCCAATACGCTTCGATGGAAAAACCTGTATCCAGGCCAGACCGGCAACATGGCCAGAGAAGGACGCCGCCTCTCAAGGAAGCGCTCAGGGCGGCAGCGCTCTCCGCCGGGCTTATCGCGTCCAGCCAGCACCAGGCCAACGCAGGCTTCCTTACGAAGAACTACTATACGCAGCTCGCGGTCTACTTCTCGAACCCAAAATTCACAACAAACGCCATCGAGGCCGACATGACTGCCATCCAGACTGATGGGGTCCGCTGGGCCGCCTACGAGCTAAACGGGAGGACAAACGAAGGCAAGTCAGGCGAAAACGCATTTTACCAGATGGGGCTCATGAATATCAACGGCAAATTCTCCATGCTGTATCAGGTATGGATGGGGAACATCTCCATTCTTCCCGCATTGCAGCAGCCCGATCCCGATTACCAATCCGACGGCTGTCCCTCATTCGGAGGCGAGACAAGCGCCGCAACCGCCGGCCAGGAGGAGATCCATGGAAAAGTGAGCCCGGGGGACAGAATACGGGCGAGGCTGGCGATCGAAGGAAAGGAGGTTCATCTCACGCTTCGTGATCTAGACTCCGGCGCTGAGGCGCACAAGGACGTCGAAGCCGTAGGCGAGAGGTTCGTCGGAGGCAAAGGCGAGTGCGGCCAGGCCACAGGGCTCGCGGCGGAATTCGTGGTCATGTCATTCGGCGTCGCAGGCGCCAAGCCCCCTGAGGTAAAGGCGCAGAGCTTCGAGATGCGCTCCGGATTGCTTCCTACCGACGGCATGAAAGTCTGGGAAGCGTATTACGATAGGTCAGGCAATCATTATTACAGGGAAGAACCGTATCCCGGCTTCAAGAACGATACTCCCTACCATATCGAGCTAACGCCAGGGGCATTTTCAATCTCAATGAACAGCAAGAAACAACCGGAAATCGCCAATCACCCGATTGTCTCCTCCTTGCAAAGGCCATAACCCAGGCGCACACGACGCCTAACCGTGGCCGGCACGGCCGTCCTCGGAGATCTAAGGGGAACATCGGCCTCTTCCACGTGGCCTTCGCCCTGTGCGGTAAATCTAAAGCCATAATAGTCCTATTACCAGCCAGATGAAATGGAAAGCTACATGAAGACAAAGAACGGAAGAGTGTGGTACAAGCTAATCGGGAATCCGAGAGGCACGCCCCTCATACTAGTCCACGGCGGGCCAGGCTATCCCCATAACTACCTCAAGCCATTGGAGGCACTATCGAATAGAAGAAAAGTGCTATTCTACGATCAGCTAGGATGCGGATTATCCGGCAAGTCAAGCGACAAATCCCTCTGGACGCTTAAGCTGTTCACTGCGGAACTCGGCCAGCTTGTCAAGCATCTGGGGTTCGAAGAATACCACCTGCTAGGTCAGTCCTGGGGAGCTGCAGTAGCTGTCTCCCACGCGGTCAAAAACCCTAAGGGGCTCAGGAGTGTAATCCTCTCCAATCCGTGTATCAGCGTGCCGGTGTGGAAAAAGGACGCGGAAAAACTAATATCGCAACTGCCGAGCAAAATGGGGCGCGCCATAAAGGAATATGAAAAGAATAGGAAAAGCACAAAGGCCTTCAAGGAAGCGTCGAGGGAGTTCTACAGGAGATATGTCTTCAGGATGGGCAGAGATCCAAAACCAGTTAGGGAATCACGCAAAGGCATGAACGTAAAGATGTACACCTACATGTGGGGCCCGGAAGAATACTGGGCTACTGGCACCCTAAGGAGTCTGGACTTGACAAAGTCCCTTGACAAGATAAAAGTCCCTGCGCTCCTCCTGTCTGGCAGATACGACGAAGCAACGCCATCCTCGCTAAAGCTTTTCGCAAGCAGGATGGCAGATGCAAGGGTAAAGATATTCAACAACAGCGCGCATTTCCCGTTCTGGAACGAGAAAAAGAAGTATATCGCCGCTGTGGAAGAATTTCTTGAGGATCAAGCAAAATAGGCAACAGGCTATACTCTTCTTCCTCTTCTGCCTCCTGGTCTCTTCGTCGTGTCAGTAGGCATCGGGGTAACGTCCTCTATCGCTCCTATCCTGAATCCGCTTCTCGCCAGGGCCCTGACCACTGCCTGCGCCCCGTGTCCGGGTGTCTTGGAGCCGTGCCCTCCGACGGCTCTTATCTTGATGTTTATGTGCGTGATTCCCTTCTCAAGCGCTGCCGCCGAGACTCTGTATGCTGCCTGCGTCGCGGCAAAAGGAGAACCTTCCTCGTGGTCAGCCTCAACGACCATTCCGCCGCTTCCCACTGCGATCGTCTCTGCTCCTGAAAGGTCTGTAAGCGTGATTATCGTGTTGTTCTTTGAAGAGAATATGTGGGCCACTCCCCATCTCGTCCCCTTCGGCTTTACCTTCTCCTGTACTGCCTGGACTTCCGACTCGTAGCTGAGCTCTCCCTTCCTTACCATCTCGTCCTTCTCCGACTTCTGGAGCTTCTTGGCGCCTGCCGCCTGTTTTGGTGCAGTTGTCTTTGCCATTTCAAATCACTTCGCTGTTCCCCCTGCGGGCTTCTCCTGCTGCGCTACCACCGGCGCCGTTCCAGGAGGCGTCGCTATGGCACCAGGGTTCTCAATGTTAATTGGCTTGTAGTATGTGATTGCATCCTCCTCGCTCTTGCTCACTATGTATCCTGGCGACTTCGCCCTCCTTCCGTTGACCGCTATGAATCCGTGCGCGACAAGCTGCCTTGCCTGCCTGCTGGTCTTCGCCATTCCCTTCCTCAACACTACGCTCTGCAGCCTCCTGTCAAGGACGTTCTGCGGAGTTATCACGAGAAGGTCGTCGAGGTTCGCGCCTTCCTTGACTATTCCATATCTTGCCAATCTTGACACGAGCCCCTTTCCTGTCGACTCGCTGACCTTCCCCGAAAGGACTGCCCTCACGTTCCTCCTTATCCTCCTGATCTCGCTCGTGGCTCTCCAGAGCTCGTTGAGGTTCTTGAGTCCATAATCGTCACGAAGCTTGTGCTCGTCCTCAATCCTCTGCTTGTTCCAGATGTCTGCAGGCCTTTGGAACTTCTTCCTGTTTCTTCGCGGCGCTCCCATTCTATCACTTCTTCTCTGCAGTCTGCGCCGCCTTTACCTGCTGCTCGGCGGCCTTCTTCATGACACCAATCGTTGCACCTGTTCTTCCTGTCGACCTCGTCCTCTGTCCTCTTACCTTCTGTCCGTACTGGTGCCTGTGCCCTCTCCATGTTTGAATCTTGATCATGTTGTCTATGTCCTGCCTCGTCTTTACCGTCAGATCCACTCCGACTACATGAATGTCCTCTCCTGTCTCCGAATCCCTTCTCCTGTTGAGCATGAACCTTGGTATGTTCTTGAGCTTCTGCGGCTCCTTTATCATTCCTTCCAGCTGCGCCACCTGCGGGTCTGTCAAGTCCTTGAGCGCGGTCTCCTGGCTTATCTTGTACTCGTTCTCATAGGACATTGCGATGGCCCGTGCCATTCCGTAGCCTATGCCCTTTATCTGCATGAGTCCGCGGACCATCTTGAAGTTGCCGTTGATGTCCCTGCCGGCTATCCTGATGATGCTTGTCGCACCCTCGTGCTTTGCCTTTTCTTGCTTCTCCTGAGCCATAAAATGCACTTTAAGGTTGTAGATAAACCTTTGAAGAGGATTATACTTTGTCGGAAATGTCTTAAATACCTTTGCCTGCGCCCCTGCCATATAAGATAAAACGCCAAAAGCCCTCTCCATGCTTTAAATACCACGCGGAGCGGAGCCCTAACATCACAAAAGGCCTTATTCTGTGCGAATAAACTGTTCACGACTCAGGTCTCAGCCATGCAGGCGCCGCCTGCCGATTCCCCTAAGGCAGCGCCTTGAAGCTGCGCACCGCCTCCTTGATATTTCCCGAATCAACTATGGCCGTGCCGGCCACGAGGACATCCGCTCCTGCCTCGATGCACAGCCTTCCAGTATCAAGCTTTATTCCTCCGTCGACGCCTATCTCCTTCTCCAATCCCTTCCCCGCGAAGTACCTCCTGGCTTCGCTTACCTTCGCCAGGCACTCTGGGATGAACGCCTGCCCGCCAAAGCCCGGGCTCACTGTCATCACAAGAAGCATGTCTATCTCGGGTAGGAGATCCATCGAGGCCTTAAGTCCCGTCTCCGGGCTCAGTGCCAGTCCTGCCTTCAGTCCTCCTTCCTTTATTCTGCGCAGGGTAGCCAAGGTGTTTCCATGGGACTCCCTGTGTATTATTATCGAATCGCATCCCGACTCGGCGAACTGCTCAATGTACATGTCAGGATCCTCTATCATAAGGTGCGCCTCAAGGGGAAGCTTCGTTATCTTCCTTATCGACCTGATGAAGGCCGGCCCGAAGGTTATGTTCCTTACAAAATGTCCGTCCATCACGTCGAGGTGGAGCGAGTCGGCCCCTGCGTCTTCCAATTCCCCCACTGTCTTGCCTATGTTCGAGAGGTCTGCGGTGAGTATGGAAGGGGATATCTTGATTGTCACCAAATAACCTTTTATATCAAAGCGCCAAAAATAATAAAAGACCATGGCCGGACTGAAAGGTACATGCCAGGCAAGTAACTCCAACGGGATTGCGATGTGTGCCAAGTGCAAGACAGAAAACAGCTGCGGATGCGAATGCAGGGAGCACCTAGCCGTGATACAAGGAGAGTTCTATCCTTTTGACATCATAAAAATAAACTGCGACGCCTGCGAGCACGTACTGAAGCAGGAGAATTAGGCATTTCCTCTTCTCTCGGCGCCTGGAAAGCCTTTGGGGCGTAACGATAAATGTTGCGCCTGCAATGGCGACCATGCTGTATTGCCTATTCCTGCCAAATCCCAGTTAATGATACGCCAGGGCTGGGATTTGAACCCAAAAATGCCCTGCGCAATGATTTACTCTTTGTCGTGAGGAAATTCTGTTGGGATAGGACAGGTTATCTAAGAAAGCTTTAATAATTTGGCTGGCGCTAATAACTAAGTGGGAAAAATGAAGACTGATGGGAGGCAGATGCTGCAGCAGGAAAGGAGGATAGAAGAGAAGCTTGACAAGATTACGAGCTTGTTGGAGACGCTTGTGCAGATACAGGAAGATTACCCGCCTGAAAGCAAGATGAAGAAGACTTTCTTGAAGAGGGCGGAGAAGCTGCTTGCTGAGCTTAGGGATGGAAGACTCAAGATGCATACTTACAAGAATTTTGCTGATTTTGACAAGTCAATAGGCTGAGGCGATTATCTGTATGCCTTCTCGCCTTCAGACAAACTTGAGAGCATCTTAAAAAAAGATGAAGAAGAAAGACAGGCTTACCTATGAGCGCATAGGCAAGAAAATTGACGAGCTATGCGAAAACCCGACACTCGGAAAGCCTATGTCTTCCAACCTGAAAGGTTCGTGGCGTGTCCACGTCGGACATTTTGTCCTGCTTTATAGGATAAACGAAACTGAGAAGAAGGTAGAATTTTACGATTTTGAGCACCATGACAGGGCTTACTGATTTTTCAAGGTTTTTGTGAAGTCTTTTATGGCCTTTATGTTGTCTGTAAGGCGTTGTCTATTTCTTTGTATAACTGTTCGGTGTCTTTTGCAATGTAACGCATTGTTATCACAGGAGTTGAGTGCCTGGCAAATCTGCTAGTCAAGACGACATTGCCATTACTTGATTTGGCAAACTTGGTTATCGCATAATGCCGTAGGCTATGGGTAGTAAGCCTATACAAAGGTCTTTCTCTGTGAGGGGCGCAGCTTTCTTCTGAATAGTCATACACCTGACTTAAGTCAGTTGCCTTCGCTGACGCTCTAAAGACCTTTCGAACTGAACAAAAGCCTGAACTTATCATTAGGAACATTTCTGAGGAAATGTTGGAGCTCAAGTTCAGAAAAGCCTTTGTTTATCGAGCCGTATTTCGGCGTTTTGCACTTGCCTTTAAAACGCCGTGTGTCTACATGGCGTAGAACCGGCCTCGACTCTTCGAGTTTCGACTGAGGAATAGACACTGCATACCTTTCGAGGAAGCCCGAAAAGGAGTTGGATTCGCACCCGATCTATGCTTTCTTGCTGCTTTTCCACTTGGCCGTTTCGATGTTTTCGAACCTCCGCATGTCGGCGAATTTGTAATTCGCCAGGGTTGGGATTTGAACCCAAAAAGCCCGAAGGCCATACGCTCGCGGGAAGATTTTTCCAGGCGTACGCGTTACCAGATTCTGCCACCCTGGCATGAGTAGAGTTTATATCTGATATAATATAAAAAGAGGTCACTCTTCCTTCTCCGCAGCGTCCTTTCTCTCCGGCCTGACCGCAGGGAAGGCGATTACCTCCTTCAGCGAGACATTGTCCGTCAGTATCATTGTCAGCCTGTCTATGGAGATGCCGATTCCCGCCATCGGCGGCATGCCGAACTCTATCGCCTCCAGGAAATCCTCATCCGAAGGAGGCGCCTCATCGTCTCCTCTCTTTCTCTCAGCCTCCTGCTCTTCAAACTTCTTTCTCTGCTCTATGGGGTCTGTCAATTCGGAATAGGAGTTTGCCTCCTCGTATCCCGCGATGAAGAGCTCAAACCTTTCGCTGAGTCTCTTGTTGCCTCTCTTGTCCTTTGTAAGGGGGCACATGTAGGCAGGGAAATCCACAACGAAAGACGGGTCATGAAGCCCGGGCTTGATGTGCTTGTCAAACAGCGCATCGGCAACATGGTAGGCGTTCTTTACCCTTATGTCAAGATCTTCCCTCTCAGCGATCCTCTTCGCCTCGGAGTCCGTCAGCACGGAGACGTCGATTCCCGTCTTCTTCTCGAGCTCAGCGACCCAGTACACTCTCTTGAACGGAGGAGAGAAATCAATCTTCCTGCCCTGAAATTCGACTGCATGGGATCCGAAAAGCTTTTTTACAAGGCCGCCTAGCAGCTCCTCGACCATTTTCATGTAGTCCTCATAGTCCTTGTATGCCTCATAACACTCTATCTGCGTGAACTCAGGATTATGCGTCGAGTCGATGTCCTCGTTCCGGAAATCCTTCGAGACCTCATAGACCTTCTCGAACCCCCCTATCATGAGCCTCTTCAGGTAGAGTTCGTCCGATATCCTCATGAAGACATCCGCCTTCAGCGCGTTGTAATGGGTCTTGAACGGCTTTGCGTTAGCTCCCCCGTAGACTGCCTGCAGCACCGGCGTCTCGAACTCTACATAGCCTCTGGAATCGAGGAAGTCCCTCATGTACTTCAGGATTTTTGCGCGAAGTACAAAATGCTCCCTGACCTTAGGGTTTATTATCAAGTCAAGGTATCTTTTCCTGTACCTGAGCTCCACGTCTTTCAATCCGTGGAACTTCTCGGGGAGGGTACGCAGCGATTTCGCAAGGATCTCTATGCTCTCGGCATCTACGCTTGTCTCGCCTCTCTTTGACTTTATGACCTTGCCACCGACTCCTGCCATGTCTCCTATGTCCATAAGCCTAAGCAGCTCCATCGCTTCTTTCTTTGCATGGTCCTCCCTCGCTATGACCTGTATCTTGCCAGACGCGTCAAGGAGGTCTATGAAATACAGGCTCCCCATCTTCCTCATGCCGACAATCCTACCGGCGACCCGCACTGCCTTTCCTTCGTATTTCTCAAAACCGGAAGTTATCTGCAACGCCGTATCGCTCCTATCGTAGGAATAGGGGTAAGGGTCAATGCCTTCCTTCAGCATCTTCTTAAGCTTGTCCAGCTTCGCTTCATCTACCATGTCTACCAGACGGAATAAAAAATTACTAACGGATGAATATTTATAGTAGTGTGCGTTATCTATGACGTAATCTTAATCTATCAGTCCGATTGCTATGGCAGAGGAGGAAAGGAACCCACACGAAACGGTTATCCTAGGGGTAATACTCGTCGCATTGTTGATGTTCGCGATAGACTCAACGATAGTCTTGCTGGCATTCCCTGACATAGTCTCCACGCTGCACTCCAATCTCTCAACCATAATCTGGGTCATCCTCGTATACATGCTTGTAAGCGCGATAGCCACCACGCAGTTCGGCAGGATAGGGGACATTTACGGAAGGAGCAGGATATTCAACGCAGGCATTGCAGTCTTCACCATAGCATCGTTCCTGTGCGGGATAGCCAACACCGACATACTCCTCATAGCGTTCAGGATACTGCAGGGACTCGGAGGCGCCATGGTCTCAGCGACAAGCAGTGCCATAATAGCTGACACATTCGCAAGGCACAGGATAGGCAGGGCTTACGGATACACCGCGACAGGATACAATGTCGGCGCGATACTCGGCATAGTGCTGGGCGGATTCATAACCACGTTCGTCGGCTACAGGTACATCTTCTTCATCAACGTCCCGATAGGCATAGTCGCACTGATACTGGGATTGAGGTATGTCAAGGACAAGACCACCTACAAGGAGAAGCTTGACATATCGGGCATGATAACCCTGGGGGTAGCGGTAACGCTGCTTCTTTTCGGAGGCGTCCTGATAGCGTCAGTGGGGGTGAACACATTCAACGTAGCGCTGCTGGTGATCGGTGCGATACTTGCGCTGGCCTTCTACTTCATGGAGAAGAGGTCGGAGAATCCTACGATAAAGTTCGATATGTTTTCCAATGTGGTCTTCAGGAACTCTATCTTCGCCTCGTTTTTCCAGGGCCTGGGCTTCCTCGGGGTGACATTCATGATTATCATGTATCTGCAGGGTGTCAGGGGACTTTCGCCGCTTAACGCTTCGCTCCTCCTGGTTCCAGGATACATACTTAGCAGCATCATAGCCCCGTTCATGGGCAGGTTCTCTGACAAGCACGGCGCAAGGGTGATAGCGACCATCGGTCTGGCTGTGCAGATAATAGGCGTACTCGTCTACATGACACTTGGTACGTCTACTTCGGTATACACAGTGATCCTAGGATCCATCATAATAGGCTCAGGAGCGGCGATGTTCTGGCCTGCAAACAACAGCGCCATCATGACACACGCGGATCCGAAGAGATTCGGGGTGGCGTCAGGACTGATGAGGCTCTTCTCCGGGATGGGCATGATGGGGTCATTCATAATCGTAATGATAGTCGCAGCAGCATCAATCCCAAGATCCGTCGCTTTCGAGATATTCGTTGGAACATCGAAGATAATAGGCGGCGTCGCCGGGGGATTCGTCGGCGGCATGCACGCGGCGTTCGTGGCGATGATAGCCCTTCTCATAATCGCCGGAATAACCTCATTGACAAGAGGGAAGGAGGAGAGGGCCAGGCCCTCTGCCTACGACGCTGTTACTGCCTGAATCTTCTGCGCGTCTTGGATAATACTCCAAGCGCGGCATTACGAATAATAATATGAATACTTTACATATGAAAAAGTAGCATACGTTATAAATATTCTCGTGTCCTAAACCGAATCGGTGAAAAAATGAACCTATACGAAATGGAAGAAGCACCACAGCCGCAGTCACAGCCTCAGCAGCCACAGCCACAGGAGCCACAACCGCCGAAGTAAAAATGGGGAATTCTGCTTTTTTTGGATTTTTGTTTTTTGTCCAAAAACATATAGCTATTTATCAAGTCCACGACGCAAAACTAAAGACGCCTAGAACTTCACGTGGGAGCTTCTAACCCTCAAAAAAGGGCGCAGACCTCTTCAGTTGAGGTCTTAAGTAGTCTCCGCCCGCCCCAAAAATACCTTCGCTGTCGCACGGCGGCCAGCGGCTACCTTGCATTACCCGGATGCCCTAGGCTTGTTTTGGTCCCCACCCAAAGCAAGCCGCTTGCTGTGTTGCCAGCTTACCTACCATCGGCTCGCTAGCCCACGCAAACCGTAGGTTTTCGTGCTGGCGTAGTTTAACGGATTATGTTTTCCTTAATCGGTTAAAGGAAGGCTAAAATACCAAACGATACCCATATACCAACAGGTGCTCACGTGCAACTAATCGTGGATGGCTATGGTAGCTACATACACCGCAAGGAGAATCTCTTCGAGGTAGAGACCAAGTCTGAAAACCAAGAGAAGAAAAAAGAGGAGTTCTCTGCAGACACAGTGAGCCAGATACTTATCACCTCAAAGGCTTCAATATCCAGCGGTGCTATTCAGCTCGCAATGGAGAAGCAGATCGACATAGTCTACCTTGATTGGCACGGCAGACCTTACGCTAGGACATACTCCTGCAAACTTGGAGGCACGACCCTGACCCGAAGAAGGCAAGCTACCAAGTACCTTTCTAGTGAGGTGGCAGGCATGGTAAAGGCGATGATAGGGGCCAAAATCTCAAACCAGCTAGCCTTGCTCAAGCAGCTTGCAAAGGCTCGCAAGAGCAAGGAGTTTGGTGGCTACATCAGCCAGATAAAGGCGAACATGGCAAAGCTCGACGCAATAGATGGCAACGTTGACGAGGCTAGGGGCGCGATACTCGGCATCGAAGGCTATTGCAGCACACAATACTGGGCTGCGCTTACCATAATACTGCCATTCAAGGGACGGGAACAGGAGGCCAAAGACATCGTAAATGCCATGCTCAACTACGGCTATGGGATTCTCTATTCTGAGATAGAGAAGGCGTGCATAATAGCTGGGCTTGACCCCTATCTAGGGTTCCTGCACACTGACAGGTACGGAAAGCCCTCTACTGTGTTGGATATGATGGAGGAGTTCAGGCAGACGGCAGTGGACAGAGCAGTAATAACTCTTTTCGCAAGGAAGCAGGTGGACGAAAGCGATGGGGAGACGTCGGGAAACGCCTTCATGCTCACCAAGGAGGGCAGGCAGAAGGTGATAGGTGCGGTGATGGAAAGGCTTCACTCCAAAATGAGACACAGCAACAGGGAATATACATTACAGGGCATAATGCTTGAGCAGGCCAGGCAGG
>DAHVAM010000015.1 GCA_027314605.1 Microcaldota archaeon | reverse complement strand
GAATGAAGAGCATGAATGAATCGGATGTGGAATCCACTGCAAAGAAGATCAACGACCGCATTAACTCAGAATTCAGCGCGCTGCTCAAGGAGGAGGCGCAGGAAGTGAGCGAGGCGAAAAGGTGATATCATGAAATTCGAAATGGAATATTACACGATAGAAAGCGTAGCAGGGCCACTCGTAGTGGTCGGAAAGGTGGGCACAGCCGCCTATAACGAGATAGTCATGATAAAGCTCGCGAACGGAGAGTCTAGGCTGGGGCAGGTACTCGATACTAGCGAGAAATACGCCGTAGTGCAGGTCTTCGGGAGAACTGACGGAATAAACATAGACAAGACTTCGGTGAGCTTCCTCGGTGAGACTTTCAGAGTCGGTGTAGGCGACGATATGCTCGGAAGGATATTCAACGGGCAGGGGCAGCCGATAGATGTCAAGACTAACATCTCCTACGAAGACAAGAGAGACATAAACGGGGAGCCCATCAATCCTGTAGCCAGGCAGATGCCCAGCGACTTCATTGAAACCGGGATCTCCTCCATAGACGGGCTCTTCACCCTTGTAAGGGGACAGAAACTGCCAATTTTCTCCGGATCAGGACTTCCGCACAACGAGATCGCCGCGCAGATCACAAGGCAGGCGAGCGTGAAAAACCAGAGCGAGGCATTCGCCGTGGTCTTCGCAGGAATAGGTCTCATGAATGACGACGCTGCCTATTTCATCGATGAGTTCAGGAAGACCGGCGCGCTGTCAAGGACTGTCGCGTTCATCAACCTTGCAAACGACCCAAGCATAGAAAGAGTCCTGACGCCAAGGCTGGCGCTGACCACCGCTGAGTTCCTTGCATATGAAAAGGGAATGCACGTGCTGGTGATACTCACTGACATGACGAACTACGCAGAGGCTCTCAGGGAGCTCTCTAGCGCAAGGGAAGAGGTGCCAGGAAGAAGAGGATACCCGGGATACATGTACACTGACCTTGCAAGCCTGTACGAGAGGGCAGGCGTAGTCAAGGGAAAGAAGGGAAGCATCACGCAGCTGGATATCCTGTCGATGCCCAGCGACGACGTGACGCACCCTATCCCTGATCTTACCGGCTACATCACCGAAGGCCAGATCTACGTAAGCAGGGAGCTCAAGAACAGAGGCATCTATCCTCCGATCAACCCTATCGGATCACTCTCAAGGCTTATGAACAACGGAATCGGAAAGGGAAAGACGAGAGCGGACCACAGGGGCGTTGCAGACCAGCTGTACGGCGCATACGCAAAGGCCGGCGACGCAAGAAACCTCAGCTCCATAGTCGGCGCAGAGGCACTCTCGGACAGCGACAAGAGATACCTCAAGTTCGGTGATGAATTCGAGAAAAGGTTCATAGGACAGGGCTTCAACGAGAAGAGGACCATAGAGGACACCCTCTCCATAGGATGGGATTTGCTCTCAATGCTCCCTGAGGCCGAACTGACAAGGGTCAAGGAGGAATACGTAAAGATGTTCTACAAGAAGAAGTAATCCGATGGCAGAGCGCATAACACCTACAAGGATGAACCTCATAGCTACGAGGAGGAGGACGGCCATGGCCAAGAGGGGCTACGGCATTCTCAAAAAGAAGAGGGAGGTCCTTGTGCTGGAGTTTCTCAAGCTGATGAAGGCGGCAGGTAAGGACAGGGAGTACATGTACGACGTCCTACAGAGGGCGTACAAGACATTGGGCATCGCGTACGCGTATGTGGGCAACCTGGAGCTTGAAGAAGCGGCGAACCAGATAAAGGAGATAGAGCCCATGGGGATGTCGGTCAGGAACATCATGGGCGTCAAGGTGCCCGAGATAGAGAAAGGGGAGAATGAGATAACAGCAGCCTCGACTCTAAGCATGCTCTCGACCAGCATAGCAGTTGACGACATAAACGCCGCATTCACAGAGGCCTTGGATTCAATAATAGACGTCGCGCAGAGGGAGCAGGGCCTCAAGAGGATAGTCCTCGAGGTCGAGAAGACAAAGAGGAGGGTAAATGCCCTCGATTACATAGTAATCCCAAGGTACAACGGCCAGGCGAAGTATATTTCATCAAGGCTCGAGGAGATGAACAGGGATACCTTCTCGGCACTGAAGCACGTGAAGAAGAGGCTTGCAAAATCTAATTCTTAAGGAAAGATACGCCTCAAAACCTTCAAATGATAGTCTTATAGAGGATAAAATTTAAAACACATCTTGTGGTAAGATGGACCTATTGACAAGGATCTTGACAGGAGATAAAGAGGCCATGGGGAAAGCAGACTCGGTAGGAGACTTGGCAGGGGAGATAGGGTTTAAGATAGGCAGGGCCACTCTTACTACTGCTGCAAGTTCTGCTCTATTGGCTTTGGCTCATACTGGAACTACATATTCATCCTGGTTTGATTTGGGGGTTGGGTTATCTGCCGGAGCGTGCGCAGTCGCTGACTTTAAAGCTGTGAAGCGCCATTTAGATGAAATTAAGACGCAATTCGGAAGCCTTAAAAGAAAGTAAGCTATAAAGGAAAGTAGTGATGCAATATGTCCAACGCTTGTTTGTACAGCGGCGGCAAGGACTCCACGCTCGCACTCCACAAGGCAATGGCATCAGGCGCAAAGATCGACCTTCTCCTCACTATGCTCCCAGAGAACAAGGAAAGCTACATGTTCCATTACCCCAACTTGCACGTAACGAAGCTGCAGGCAGAGGCTCTCGGAATAAGGCAGGTATTCTTCAAGACAGAAGGCAAGAAGGAGGATGAACTCAAGGACCTTGAAAAAGCCTTCAAGGATAACGGCGTGGAACTGCTTGTCACTGGGGCGACATACAGCAGATATCAGGCAGACAGGATACGAAAGATAACAGACAGGCTTGGCATAGAGAACATGGCGCCTCTCTGGCACATCGAGCCTCTCGCAGAGCTGAACGAGCTTGCAGAGAGGTTCGAGGCAATAATAACCTCAGTGTCTGCCGAAGGGTTTGACGATTCCTACCTGGGCGCAAGGATAGACCAGGGGATGATAAACAAGCTGATCCTCCTGAACCAGAAGTACAACATAAACATGCTCTTCGAGGGAGGGGAGGCTGAAAGTTTTGTCCTCGACGCGCCGCTCTTCAAGAAGAAAATAAAGGTAAGCAAGGCAAGGAAGGACTGGAACGGAAGCAGGGGAACCTATACCATAGAAGAGGCGGAGCTGGCAAAGAAGGGCTAATGCCTAAGCTGCCTTGTCCATGCAACCAAAGCAATGAGCAGCTCATTTATCCTTGCCCTGGAATGCTCATCAGTCACCTTTCCCTCCTTGTCTATCTTCTCATGCATGAACGGAACCATCACCTCCGGCCTATTGAGCACATGGCCATTCAGGAAGACAAATATCTGCCTGAGATGATACTGCGCCCTGGAGCCTGCGATCGCGCCTCCTCCGCCCATTATGGCGATCGGCTTGCCTTCGAAGGAATTGTCTCCATAAGGCCTGGATGCCCAGTCTATGGCGTTCTTGAGAAATCCGGGAACCGAATAATTGTACTCCGGGGTGGATATGAGTATCGCATCCGATGCCTTTATCCTTTCCTTGAACTTCTTCACGATTTCCGGCGGATCCGCCTCAAAGTCCTGGTTGAACATGGGTATGTCCTTCAATTCGAATATCTCGATCTCCGCGCCGGCAGGCACCATCTCTAGCGTGGAATTGAGCAGCGCCCTTGTGAACGACCCCTGTCTCAGGCTGCCTCCAAATGCCAGTATCTTGATTTTCTCTGTCATAGCATCACTGACAATTCTATGTTTGTGAGAATATTTAAAGGTCTTTGCAGCCCAATCAGTACGGTTTAATGATAGGCCTATCGAAGAGAAGCAGGTACGCGGTAAGCGCCATCAGGGAAGAGGACCTGCTCGCGGAGAAACTGAGGTCTGAAGGCAAGGCCATAATAAAACTGAACATAGGCGACCCTGCTGCCTACTTCCCGACTCCCAAGTACATAATAGATGCATACATAGAGGCGCTGAAGAAAGGCCATACAGACTATTCATATGCGACAGGCATACCTGAACTCAGGAAAGCCATAGCAAAAAAATACAGGGAAAGGCATGGAGCTGACTTCTCTGAAGACGATGTCGTTGTGACGCAGGGAGTAAGTGAAGCGCTCCAATTCATAAACAACTCCCTGATCGACCCCGGGGAAGGCGCTGTTCTATTCACGCCTTATTACGCTCCATACCTCTCCTATCTCAAGCTATCCGGCGGAGAGGTCGTGGAAGGGCATTACAGGGAAGAGAAGAATTGGGATATAGACATAGACGCATTGGATGAAAGGCTCAGATCAGGGAAAGTGAAGCGACACCTGAAATATCTCATGGTTACAAACCCGAATAATCCGACAGGCACTGTTCTGGGGAGGAAAACCCTGGAGAGCTTGGTCAATCTATCAAATGACCACGATCTGATGCTCATAAGCGATGAAATATACGATGAGATAGTCTTCAACGGAGCAAATTTCACGAGCATAGCAAAGCTCGCAAAAGGAACGCCTCACATGATAATACACGGGGCATCCAAATGCTACGACTCCACGGGCTTCAGGCTCGGATTCGTCATAGTCCCAGGCGAGGATAAGGCATCAACCGACGTAAAGAGAAGCCTCAGAGACATGGCAAACCTCCGCCTGTCATCAAATACTCCGGCGCAGTATGCAATCGCGGAGGGACTCAACAACGCAGCCGAACACAGGAAAGCAATAGGGGAAATGGTGAAGAGGATAGAAGGCCAGGTGAACTTCGCAGCGCAGGAGATAAACAGGAGCAGGTTTATGAAAACTGCTGTTCCGAATGGTGCATTTTATATATTTCCTAGGCTAAATATGGAAAAACTAAAGGTAAAGGACGACAAGGAGTTCGTCCAGAAGCTCCTTGCCGAGGAGAACGTGCAGCTTGCAAGAGGGTCTGGCTTCGGCGCGAAGGACCACATAAGGATCGTGGCATTGGCAGACAGGGAAACCCTCAGTACGGCGATAAGCAGGATAGAGAATTTCTGCGAAAGGCATTCAAAAAGGGAGGCATAGTCTAATGGTAGGACGGCGCCTTTACACGGCGTAGGCAGGGGTTCGATTCCCTTTGCCTCCAAGTAGTTCTGCAATGGGGATTGTCGGGCGCGTAGATCCCTCTCATTTTTATAACCGCCCAGCGAGAAAACCCACGGCCTCCAGTCGTTGGAGGATGCCACATCTCTGATTCTAGCGGACAAGCGCAGCCATGTCTGTGACGAGCCTGCAGTCCTCCAGTCCCACCCTTGCAGGATGCGTGGAGTTCTTTCCGAAGCTCATCCTCCTGAGCCTCTCGACGAGCGCCTCAGTTCCGTCCACGTCCCTCTTCGGGTACTCGTTTCCAAAGCCTTGAGGTATGTTGTAGCCGTTGTCATAGATGGCCGCTGACTTTCCGTTCAGCACTGAGATGTGCCTTATTGCAAATCCAAAAGCCAGGAAGGGATAGCCGTTTTCCCTTCTCTTCTCCTTTATTGTTATTGCATACCATGTCACGTCTATGAGGTATCCTGTTGCCACCTTCTTCTCGCCATAGTCGGAGCATTCCATTACAACCTTCTGGCCTACAAATTCCTTCAGAAGCCTGACCTGCCGGTCGCTCAATCCAAATGTCCCTTCCCGCCATCCCTCAACTGGCGCAGCCTCGCTTGCCGCAGGATACTTCTGCGTAAGCCTATCTCTGACTCTGAGCATGATATCAAAATACCTTGCTTGTGACTGATATATTAATCTGTTGTGCAGCAACGTCTCTCAAAACAATTTAATACCTTGCATACGAAGAGTCTAAGCATTTATAGCGGGATCAGCTCGCCGCGCGCTAAAAGGCATACCAATGGCAAATGATGATTTCGGGTACCGTTACCTCGCCGCGACCAGGCTGCTCAGGAGCATAGCCCTGATATACCTCACCATAGCCATGCCTCTCTACCTTGTCGCCCTGCATGTGAGCATAGTCTACATAGGCCTAGTCGTGCTCGCCGTCATGTCCTTCAATCTCTTCGTGACCTTCTCGCTGGGCATGCTGGGGGACAGGGCAGGGTACAGGTACGCCCTCATCATCTCAGAGATCATCTCGTTCTCAGGGATAACTGTACTGGCATTCTCGACAAGCATATACGTGATAATTCTCGGCATAATACTGAGCGGCGTCACCGGCTCAGGCGGTGCGCTCAGGGGCTCGATGTCGGCAGGACTGACAGCCTACGTGGCCAACAACTGGAAGGAGGACAAAGAAAGGGCAAGTAGGCTCGCAGGCATCTTCGTCGTGGGCGCAATAGGCAGCGTGATAGGCAGCATGCTGCTCTACTTCAACGCGCCGATACGCCTGCAGTTTGGGATCCTTGGCGCATACAGGGTCACCTTCATGCTAGCCAGCGCCCTTCTCCTCGTCTCCATCATCCTCCTATTGCGCGTGAAAGACTCCCCGAGGCCCAAGAAGACCACCCGCATAATGAAGATGGAGAGCCTGAAATACACCCTAAGGGTAATGGCGTCTAACGCAGTCACAGGCATGGGGATAGGCCTTGCAATACCGCTGATGCCGCTCTGGTTCACGCTTTCGTTCCATCTCTCAACTTCCTCGCTGAGCTACATATTCATAGGCTACTACGCCGTCGCAGGCATAGGCTCCTATGTCGCCAGGAGGATATCGCACAGGGTCAATCTTGTCAACATGGGGTCAGCCACGAGGGTTGTGAACGGCCTTTTCCTCATAGCGATGGCCTTCTCGCCGATCCCGCTTATGGCTGCGCTCTTCTATGAGCTCTACGCGTTCACCTCCGCCCTCGGCGTCCCATCAAGATCAGCGATCAACATCAAGGGCATCAACCAAGAGGACTACGGCACGGCATCAACCCTTCAGGGCCTTGCCATCTCGACCTCGCAGTTCACCGGAGGCCTCAGCGGCCTTGCCCTGGAGTACGCGCTGCCGCTTCCTCCGCTTGTGGGGGGCATACTCCAGTCGCTGGGCGGTGTGGTCTACAAGAAGCTGATGGACAGGAAGCAGCAGTGAAGCGGCGCATCGGTCAAGGACCGGGCAGAAAGCAGGCATCCATGTTGCTTTTGCCTGGGTCTGCACAATATCCTTATAATCCTTGTCTTGAGTTAATAATCGGAGGGATCATGGGAGCCATTGTCAGGAATATTGGAAATGGGAACATTGTAGCCATCGAGGATGTGAAAAACACGCTGGTGCTCAGGGAGATTGCAGAGAAGGGATTTTCCGTCGGGCAGAGATTGGTCTTCACAAGGGAGATAACTGCCGATGACACGGATGCGTTTGTCAAGATATCGGGGGACAACAACCCGCTTCACCTGAGGGACGATCCGACAAGGAGGAGATTCAAGGAGAGGATAGCCCACGGCTTCCATTCGGCATCGTTCATCTCGGGATTATTCGGGAACGAGGAAGAGGGCCTGCCCAATGCCGTTTATCTTTCCCAGACGCTGCGCTTCACCGGAAAGGTCGTGCATGGTGATGTGCTGACAGTGGCCGGCACCATAACTGCATATGACCCCCAGAAGGAGCGCATAAGCGTAAATACTGTCATAACCAACCAGCGCCACGAAGAGGTGCTAACAGGAGACGCGCTCCTGCTTGTGGACGAGGTGCGCAAGTCCATCGTCGAGAGGTTCAGCATGTTGGACTCGCAGCAGCCGCCTGTCCAGGAGCTCAGGAGAGGCAACGAATGGGACGCGTACATGAATCCGGCATTCAAGGCCGCGCTGCAGGGCTCAGAGACAATGCTAGAGTTGTTACTCACGTGGGGCAGATTCAATACAAGGGCAATGCTTGCCGCTGGGGAATTCTTACAGAGGAACCCGTTCATGGAGCTGCCGAGAAAGAGCCAATGACCTTGCCTGGCGCAGGGTGCATTGGAAGGGATCAGCCCCTTAGCTCGTGACCAAGCGCATATTTCCTTATCCTTGGCAGGTCCTCCTTCTGGAAGACCACCTTGACTGTTCCTGACTTCACGCCATCGGATTCTATCTCGAAGATCGAGCCTCCGAAGATCTTCCTCATCGCCCTGGCCATCCTCGGCGATGTCATGCTGTAGATCATCTCGGCGCCTTCGCTGAAACCCCATTCAAGCGCATGCGCAGTCGCTGCCTCCAGTATGCCCTTGTGGCGCTCATGCTTCTCCAGCTCCAGCTTCTGTATCTCTATGCTGAGCTTACCCCTCTTCGTGTAAGGGCATACGACCATGCTGAAGATCGCCTCCTCCCTTAGGTTCAGGGTCATCCTCTTCTCAAGCTCCCTGTTCTGGGGAGTGTAAATGTCGGCAAGCATCCTGAGCACGACGTTTCCAGCCGTCTTTCCGAAGACGCAGAGCGATGTCTGCACTATCTCCTCCTTAACGCCGTCGCTCCTGAATGTGCGCGTGAGCATCCTGTTCATGAAGTCTTGCCAGTGGCCTCCTACTGATAACTCCTGCCCTTCGGCACTGCCGCTCCTGGTGTATGTTTTCATAGTTAATATTTAGCCTTTCTACCCTTATAAAGCTTGCTGGAAAGGTACGTCAGCCTCTCTGCAAGACCCTTGACAAGTAGGACTCTTCACTCCGCCTTCCCTTCGTCTCCCGTCTCCTGGCCTGCGGGGTGGCCTCCCTCTCCCTTCTTCTCCTCTTCCTTCTTTTCCTTGTGCATCTCCTCTACCTTCTCCTCTATCTCCTGCCTTATCTTCTCCACCTCCTTGGAGCTCCTGAACCTGAGGATGAGGAAGAGTGCCGCAATCGCAGCGGCTATGGCCGCTATTATGTAGAGCGCATTCTTCGAGAAGCTGCCGAGTGAGATGCTTCCTGGAAGCTTTCCCAGATTCGTCCCGCAATGGCCTATGGCATTATCCGTGTAGCTGGAGATGTTTGCGATGAGCTGGCTGTACCTGCCCGAGCCGTTGACCGTCGTCTGCATGGGATAAGATTCAGCTTCTGATATCTGCGTCAGGATGTTCTTTCCGTACGTGGTGCTTCCTATGCTGCAGTTGAAGAGCGATGACTCGTAATGCTGGTAGGCATTCCGGGCGCGCTCAAGCACATACCTTGACCTTATCACAGAATTCATCACCCTGTTCGAGTCATTGAGATAAGCTGCATAGAGCCCTCCGACGCCTGCCAGTGTCCTGTTCGCTATGCTGGCGTTGTAGACCGCCTGTGCCGTCAGCCCTGCGTCTATGTTGGCAGACGCGAGGGCAAGGTATGCGCCTGAGACAGAGAGCCCATACGCAACGCTGCTGCTGCAGAGGCCGAAGCCATTGCAGAGGTAGTTGTAAGTGGCATTGTACTGCGCGTATCTCGAACTGGCGGAGTTGAAGACATCGAGGAAGACGCTCTCGTTGTGCGTGAGATAGTGGTAGATTGTCATGTTTATGCTTTTGTTGAAGACGAGCTGAGGATACGGCTGCGACTTCAGCTGCAGCCTTATTGTCCTGCGCACGGTGCCGTTGCCAGCGGAGAGCGGTATGGCCTTGAGTGTCGCGAAGCACGAGACAGTCTGGCCGCTCTGCACTGTGCACTGGCTGCCGAAGACGTCGAGAGGCTCGCTGACGTTCGCGTAGTCGACCTGCGTGACGGTAAAGGGCCCGAATACGCTCGAATACGGCGCGCCGATCGAGAAGGATATTCCTATGGGAACCCCGTCATAGCATGCTATGTATGAGGAGTTGACTTGGCTGCACTGCATCCCCGCCGCTCCAGGCAAATTACCTGCCGCTGCTGAAGGCAGCACCGCCATCAATGAAATGGAGACTATGAAGAATGCCAATCGGAGCCCGTCCATGCAACTACCGGTCATAACCTTATTGCGTAGGTATTCTTATAGACCTTCTTGCCGCTCCTGTCCAATCCGCTTAGCGTGTACGATGTCTTGGCCTTGATCTCACGCTCCTTGAGGTACGCTGCGGCGAGCGCCTTGCTGCTCATGTATATATCGTAGCCGCCTTCCACCTCCTTCAGATCCGCTATGAACTCCCCCCTGTCTTCGGTGTACCTCTTGAATCTCTCGATGAACCTCTCCATCCTCTCCTGTTCGCCCCTGAGCTGCAGGAGAGCCTCATAGTATCCCCCTAGCCGCCTGTAGCAGGACTCGCATGTTATCTTGTTGTACTTGATCTGCACATCCTTCTCGGTTGCAAACGACTGGTCCCATCCGTGGTCGACGACGTCGAGAAGCGCCCTGCCCTCTCCGAAGCTTATGAGGCGTATCTTGTATCTGTTGAATCTCTGCTGCATCACCGACTGCAGGCTGTCCTTGTCCTCCTCCCTGATTCCTTCCTTGGTCCTTATCTTCCCGCAGACCCTGCATCTCTCTATCTCGACCTGGACAGGCAGCCTCTCCCTCAGTTTGTCTCCGGCGCATTTCTCGCAGAGCTCTCCCACAAACCTGATCTCATCGCTCGACCTGTTGCAGATCGGGCAGCGCTTCGGCATCGGCTCACCCTTGGGATGCGTAGCGTTTGCTCACTATCGCACCGTATGCAGGCCTCGTTATCGCCGCTCCGAGGAGCGCACCTATTATCGTGGTTCCGGCAAACCATATCTCTGTGGTCAGCGAGGAGAAGAAGAGCGGAAGCATCGCCAGGGAGAGCAGAAGGGCGTTCCTCATTATGAGGTAGAAGGCGCCGTTTATCCTTCCCTTCATCGTCGTCTCCTTGTGCCCGGCTATGATCTCGTCTGTTATTATTATCTGCGCGTCTATTCCTGTGCCTATCACCGCAATCATTCCCGCCACAGCCGAGAGATCTATCGTCGCCGCAAGGCCCATGATCGGCAGTATGATGAGCAGCTCGGCGATTGTGGTCAGCATTATTGGTATTATGAGGAAAGGATTCCTGTACCTGAAGGCTATTATTATTCCCACTGCGAGGATGGCCAGCAGGAGCGCCTCAGCGCTTACAGTCTCGAAATGGCTGCCCAGTGAGGCAGGCGTTGTTATCGGCTGCCCTACTATCACCTGCACCGGCAGCGCGCCTCCGCTCAGTATTGTGGATATCTGGTTTGACTCGTTCTGCGCGCTGTTTATCTTGTTCTGGATTGATACGCCTGTCTGCGCCTGGCCCTGGATGACGTATCCTGTGTTGCCCGTGACCTGGCCTGTCGCCAGGCTGGCGGAGAGAGTTGGCGCAGAGAGCAGCCCGACGGCAGGCCACGATGTGATCATGATGGGGTTGGTGAGGTTCCCCTGTACGAACGTCGGGGTCATGTTGGCCACGCTTTCGAACTGGAGGGAGTAGCCCAGCGCCGTCAGATTCTCGGCGACAGGCTGCGGGACGCCCTTCTCAAGTATCACGCTCTTGTAGATGTTATTGTTCGACGCGAAGAACGGATAGAGCGAAGCCCAGTTGCTCGCGTTCTGGTCTACGAACTGCAGCTGGATCGACTGGTTGCCGAACCCGAGCGCGTTCTCCATCTGAGTTATCTGCGAGGTCCTTGTTCCAGGCAGCTTGTTGACGAGCGAGTTGTTGAATAGAAGTATCGAATCGGATGGCCTGTCGAGGAACATGTAGATGGGCTTGTTCGCCTGGCCGAATGCTGCCTTGGAGAACTTGACCTCAGCCTGCGGCGTGACATAGAAGTCAACCTGCCAGGAGACATTGGTGCCTGAGACTATGGGCGAAGGGGAGGCGATGCTGCCGGTGAGGATTCCTGAGCCGTTCAGCGCCTCCTTGCCGTTGACAATGCCCTGGAATATCCCCTGCTTCTGTATTATGGCGATGGTGCTGTTTATTTCCGAGGCAGAGCTCGCCGGTATCTGGACGTAGAGGCCCGAATTGCCCACCGGCTCGACTGTCACCTGGCTCAACCCGAATCTCGATATCCTCTGGTCGAGTATCTGCGTTATGGTGCTCATCTCCAGCGGATTTACCGGGTGCGCCAGGGTTATCGGTATCTGGGTGCCTCCTGCGAACTCAGTTCCAAGGTTCAGCCCGTGATGGAGGTAGACCAGCGACCAGAGCACAGCTATTGCTGCAATGACTATCAGTATTCTAACGTCCTTAAGGTAATCTATTGCAGACATTACAACCTCTCCTTCCTCCTTTTGTACAGCAGCGTAAGCGGCGTGTTGCCCAGCCATGTTGTGAATATGTCGCCTATCAGCCCTGCCAGTGCGACACCGGCAACCTCATAGTAGGTCGGGACATATGTGAATATTGAGACGACAAAAAGCACCGAGAAAGATACCACCGCAGTCATGGTCATGGTAAGCCCTGTCTTCATTGACGAATATGCCCTCTCCTCTGGCGTGCCTCCATGCATCTTGAGTATCCTGTAAGACGCGAGCACGTCGGTGTCTATTGAATAGCCTATTATCATGAGCAGACCGCCTATGCTTGCTATGCCCAGCGGTATGCCAAGTATCGCCATTGCTCCCAGCGCTATTATTATGTCGTTCAGCGCTCCGAAGACCACTGTGAACGCAGGAACTACCGACCTGAATATGAAGAGCACAGCGATTGAGATGAGCACGAATGCGATAGCTATGACCCAGAAGAGCTGGCCAAGGAAGTACCTGCCCAGCGTTGGGCCTATGTCCTGATAGGAGTATGTAGTAAATGGGATTATGGAATGGAGAGTGCTTACGACATTCTTGGTGTAGATGTTGCTGGCATTGGTGTAGGCGCTCTGCGCCAGCGCGAGCTGCGCCCTGGGATCGCCTGGCACCTGCCTGCTTCCTATGAATGGCTGCAGGTACTGGAGCTCCGCGGCGAGGGAAGAGGTCATCATCGCCAGCGACCTGTTCTCAATTGCCTTCGCAGTGTTCAGCTGCGCCACGAGCGTCTGGTTTGTGCTGTCTAGTGCCAGCGCGCCGGAAAGGGCAGTGGCATTGACGAGCGCCGCAGTATAGTTGGACTGGAACGCGAAGAACTCGAGGCTTTTCGACTGCGCATTCACAAGGCTATCGTTGCCGTTAATCGTTATCTCAAGCCCGCCTGGGCTTCTCTGGATCGAGGGCTGCGGGGAGTGCAGCGCAGCTGCCGTCCTATAGGCTATCTCCTGGCTCGAGAGCGTTGTGTTCGACTGTATGATGACGCTTATTCCTCCGCTCAGCGATGAATCTAGCACCATCCTTCCGGAGAAGAGCCAGAAATACATGCCTACGAGAAGGAGTATGAGTGGCACTAGCACATAGAATCTGACATGCTTGCCACTGTATATGTTGGGTAGCTCTACCATTTTATCAAATGCTGTCTGTAAGAGAAGATGCTTTTCAGGCGTACTTCTTCATCAGCTTGTTGTGCAGCGAGTTGACCAGGCCGTACAGAAGCACCATGATCGCGAGTATCACTAATGCCGTTCCCAGCGTGAATGATATAGGATAGGACGCGAGGCTCTGCACCATGAAGAGCAACCCTACTACGAAAATGTATATCGCCCAGTATGCCGCCTTGAAAATGTACCATCCCACATGCCTCTCCTGGTATGCGGCCATGCGCTTAATGTAAAGGTCAGGGTCGATAAGGATTGCTTTCTCCTTTTCTTTTGGCATAATATCACACTTATATATGAATCAAAAGGTTCTTAAACTCTGCCTGCCGATAACACGAGATATGGTAGCGTCAAGGCTCCAGAGCGCCATGGAATACCTGATGACCTATGGCTGGGCCATCCTCATCATCGCTGTCGTTCTGGGAGCCCTTTTCGGACTCGGTTTCTTCAACTCCGCGAATCTTGCACCAAAAGTTTCCGCAGGCGCATGCCAGGTCTACCGACCTGAAGGCCCTGGAACAACTTCATTCATAAATCTCGAAGGAACCTGCAACAACGAATTGCCGCAGTATGTCGCGCAGTTCAACGGCGCGAGCAGCTATGTACGCACCGGTGCATCGGGTATGCCTCTGGGATCTTCTGCAAGGTCGGTGTTCGCATGGATTTACTACACTGGAAACCCGAACAACCAAGAGCAGATATTCAACTATGGTGTTATGACCATAGGCAACGACCTAGAATTCGAGGTGACCGGCTCCCCCCGTGTTGGTCTGAACGTGAAGGTAGTAGGGCAGTGCTGGTGCAGTGTCGCATTTCCAATAACCAACAATACCTGGCATTTAGTCGGGTTCACTTATGGGTCTGGGGCGACACATATGACTTTTTATATTGACGGGAATTCCAAGATAGAAACTTCTGGGGGCAGTGTACTCAATACCGAAGCCGATGCCAATGGCACAATAGGTTCCTTTACAATACCCAACAGCAACTTCTGGGATGGATACATTGCAGACGTGCAGGTCTACAATACATCCCTCTCGGCAAACGAAGTTACTGCCCTGTACCAGGAGGGAATCGGAGGCGTTCCAATAGCGCCGCAGAATCTGGTCGGCTGGTGGCCGCTCAACGGCAATGCCAACGACTATTCAGGCAACCTCAACAACGGGGTCTCAACGAATGTGGTCTTCACCAGCTCCTGGACCAACGGCTACGCCGCTCCCTGACTTAATCTTCTTAAATGTTTACATTTCATTGGTAGTGAGTTAGATGAGACTGGAGAAACTCCAATCCGCGATGGAATACCTGATGACCTATGGCTGGGCCATCCTCATCATCGCTGTCGTTCTGGGAGCCCTTTTCGGACTCGGTTTCTTCAACTCCGCCAACCTTGCTCCGAAGGTCTCCGCAGGCGCATGCCAGGTCTACAGGCCGAACGGACCTGGAACTGCCTCATTCATTAATTTGGAGGGAACTTGCAACAATGAGCTTCCGCAGTATGTGGCGCAGTTCAGCGGAGTGAGTGATTCCGTCACAACGCAAACGTTTGTCGGAATTCCTGCCGGCTCTTCGACGCGTTCCTTATCGGCGTGGGTATATGTCACATCCTCTGCCTCGGAACAAGGCATGGTGAGTATTGGGGATTCGGCGGGAAACTCTGGGGATGTGTTTGGATTAATACTGTTTCCCACCGCAACGGCACTGTATTACTGGGATGGCGAGAGCGACGGCGCAACCGGACTGACTTTCACTCCCAATGTCTGGCATTTTATGGCGGTTGTCCAGTCTGGCGCCTCGGTCATCGTCTACCTAGATGGGAGTCACCAGACTCTCTCGACTGCAGCAGCGCAAGAGCCTCTGAATCCGGTCCTGTATGTCGGGCAGATGCAAGGTCAGGGCCATCCGTTCGGCGGAAGTATGGCAAATATCCAGATTTACAACACTTCGCTTTCTTCAAATGAAGTCACTGCCCTCTATGGCGAGGGGATAGGGGGCTCACCCGTATTGCTCCGAAACCTCGTTGGTTGGTATCCACTGAATGGCAACGCGAACGACTATAGCGGCAACCTGAATAATGGCGCGGCCGCAGGTATAGTCTATACAAGCTCCTGGACCAACGGCTACGCCGCGCCCTGATCACTTCTCCATCCTGCTTCTGATTATCCTTTCCAGCTTTGCCCCAAACCCTTCCCTATACCTCTTGAAGCGTATCACGTCCACCTCCTTCTTCGAGAGCCTGACAGTAAAGCTGTCACCGGGCTTAAGCTTTCCTATCTCCATGCCATCATACCTCAACCTTCCCGTGTACTTGACAACCTCTATCTCTATCTGCCTTGTAGCGTCGACGACTATGGGATTCCTGTAAGGCCCGTCAACATTTATCGGCGTGATGCAGAAGACCTCGGGGCTAAGTATGATTGGCCCTCCTGCTGATTTGTTGTAGGCGGTGGAGCCCACAACGCTTGTCATAAGTATTCCGTCGCCGCTCATTATGTACGGATAGACCTCCTGCCTTTTCCCGTTCACTGTCTCGTATATCCTGAAGCTCACTTCCTCCAGCTCGTTGTTGAGCACGGCCTCGTTCACAGCATAATATCTTTTGCCCTTGTAATCCAGCTCCATCTTGTTTCCCAGCTTCTCTATGCTGTAATCGCCGCTCTTCAGCTTCTCTACCGCATAGTCCATCTGCTCAAGGCTTATGTCGGAGTAGTATCCTATGGTTCCCTTGTCCATGCTCCTTATGGGAAGTATCGGCCCTTCGAACTCTCTCGCGGCCCTGATGAAAGTTCCGTCCCCTCCAACTGCAACACAGAGGTCTCCCTTGGGGTCTATCTCGAAGGCTTTCCTAAGCTTTGCCAATTCCGGATATTCCTTTTTCTTGAACAACGCGATCTTCATTCTTCCACCCTCCTGCCTCCTTGTTTTCCGTAAAAGAAATGTATGGGCCTTCCCAAGGCCGCCTCTGCGGCTTCCTGTATGCCTTCGCTGTATGTGGGGTGCGGATGTATTGTGTCTGCGATGTCCTCAAGCGAGGCTCCCATCTCTATCGCCAGAGCAGCCTCTGCAATCATGGAGTTTGCGTCATCCGAAACGATCTCAACTCCTTTTACGACATTGTCATTGCCATATGCTATCTTCATGAATCCGCCAGTCCTGTTGAGGGCAATAGCCCTCCCAAGCGCCGTGAGTGGAAACTTCGTGGTCTTGATGCCCTCGCCATCCATCGTTCCCGCGATCGCTATCTCCGGATCAGAAAAAATCACCGAAGGTATCACAACATTGTCAAAACCGGAATTCCTTCCCGCTGCAACCTCCGCCGCAATGACTCCCTGCCGAATCGCCTTGTGCGCAAGCATGGGCTCTCCGATGACATCCCCGACTGCCAATATGTTCTCGTCAGCGGTCCTTAGGGAGTTGTCAACCGTTATGAATCCCTTCTCGTCTGTCTGCACTTTGGTGTTCTCCAATCCGAGCCCTCTCGTGTAAGGCGACAACCCAACCGCGACGACAGTTATCTCGGCTTCTATGCTCTCGCCGTTGCTCAGCGTCAGGGCGCTGTTCGAATGCGCAGTGGGATGTGCCCCCTTGTGGATGACCACTCCCAATTCCTCCATCCTTTTCTTCACAAGCGCAGTCGCCTCAGGATCAAAACGCGAGAGCACATCTGATCTTGCAATGACATGCACCTTCACGCCTAGCTTCGCATAGAGCGTAGCCGTCTCCACTGCGACATATCCTGCGCCTATTATTGCCATTGTTTTGGGAAGACGGTCCAAGGAGAGAGCGGCCTTGTAGTCGATTATGTTGCCTCCGAACTCGAAGCCTATCAACGCGACGGGCTCCGAGCCTGTGGCAATTATCGCCTTCTTGAATTCCAGGCTTGTGCCATTTGTAAGCTGCAGCTCCTTCGAGGAAAGGAAGACTGCCTGGCCTTTGACCACTTCCACCTCATTCGATTTCAGAAGGAATCCTACTCCGTCCTCGAGTTTCCTTGAAACTGACATTCTCCAATCGTACATCTTCTTCGCGTCAATTGTCGCCGTGGCGTTGATTCCGAACTGCTGGGAATGCTGCGCGTTGTAGAACAAGTCCGCAACATGTATGAGCGTTTTAGAAGGTATGCATGCGTAGTTGAGGCAGTGCCCTCCGAGCTTTTCTTTTTCTATCAGGGCGACACTCAGTCCAAGCTGCGACGCCCTAATCGCAGAAACATAGCCGCCTACGCCTCCTCCTACCACTGCAAGATCTACCTGTTCGGGAAGAGAGCCCATTACCATCGAAACAATCCTAACATATTAACCCAGCATCTCAAGGAACTCCGGATCCTCGAGATATCCTTTTATCGCATTCATGAATGCCACCGCGTCTGCTCCGTCTACTACCCTGTGATCGAATGTCACAGTCATCGGCATTACCTTCTCGATTATTATCTTTCCGTCCTGGACGGCAGGCGTATCCTTCATTCTCAGCGCGCCTACGATCGCCACTTCCGGATAGTTTATCATCGGAACCGCAAGGTATCCACCGCCAAGGCTGCCTATATTGGTTATTGTTATGGTGGAATCGCGCATCTCTCCCAAAGAGATTGTCTGGTTCTTTACCTTGTCCCCCAGCTCCTGTATCTCCTTCGCGATTGCCGATATCGATTTTTTGTCCGCCTTTCTTATCACAATGACCTTGAGGCCGTCTGGCCCTTCAGCGGCGATTCCGATGTTGTAGTACTTCTTCAGTATTATCTCGCTCTTCTCCTTGTCGTAGCTAGAGTTGAATCTCTGATTCTCCCGCAGCGCCTCGACGAGCGCCTTTATTATGAATGGGAGGAAGGTAAGCTTGATTCCCTTCTTCAGCATCTTGGGCTTCGCCTCTTCGACTATCTCGAAGAGCTTCGTCGCATTTACCATCTCCATGTGCGTGGCCCTCGGTATGGTCCATGAAAGCTCCATGTTCCTGGCTATCGCCTTCCTTGTCATAGACATGGGCATTCTCTCTATCTCCTCATCGTGCTCCTGTTCAAGTGTTTCCGAGAATTTCGGCACAGGCGCCGCCTTCTGCTGGGCCTGGCTTGCAGTCATCCTGACGTCATTTTCGATTATCCTTCCGTTAGGGCCTGTGCCCTTGACCTTTGTTATGTCCACACCAAGGTCCCTGGAAAGCTTCCTCACCGAGGGTGTTGCCAGCAGTTCCTCTGTCTTCTTCATCGGCTCCGCCCTGATTGTGACTGCTTCCTGCCTTTGCTGCTGTTTCTGGGGAGCCTGTGCGCCCTCCTTATTCACATTCTTCAATTCGTCAGGAGTGCCTATGTATGCTACAGTGTCTCCTATCTTGACTGTCGTGTCTTCAGGCGCGTTTATCTTCACAATGCCTGTTATCGGCGAAGGGACATCTACGATGGCTTTGTCAGTCTCCACCTTGACTATTGGCTGGTCCTCCTTCACGCTTGCCCCGTCCTTCACGAGCCACTGCCTGATGCGGCCCTCTGTTATCCCTTCTCCGACGTCTACAAACTTCAATTCCTTCAT
>DAHVAM010000014.1 GCA_027314605.1 Microcaldota archaeon | reverse complement strand
GAGATAGAATTCAGGCTTCTGAAGGCATATCAGAACTTCTTCAGGAGAAGAAGGGAAGGAAGCAAGAAGGCAGGCTTCCCAAGATTCAAGTCAAGGGACAGATACAAGTCAATAACATATCCTCAGGACAACGGTTCCTTTTCAATAAGGAAGGGCAGGCTAAGAGTCTCAAGGATAGGAACAATGCCGATAGATTTGCATAGGAAGATAGAAGGCACAATAAAGACACTCGCAATAAAGAGGGAAGGAAAAGATTATTATGCAGTCTTCACCACGACAAATGAAATAAAAGTTCCCGAAGTGAAGAACACCAATCCAGTTGGGATAGACTTAGGACTGGATTCATTTGTTGCAATGTCAGACGGAACAAAGATTCAAAAGCCGAAATTCGTGCGACAGAACAGAAAGAGGATTGCACACTGGCAACGAATAGTCGCAAGGAGAAACAAAGGTTCAAAGAGGAGACGAGAGGCAAAGACACATCTCCAAAAAACATACGAACATTCCACAAACCAGTCAGACGACTATCTGCATAAACTTTCATACAGCCTTGTCCATTCATACTCATTCATTGCATACGAGGAACTCAAAATCGCAAACATGGTGAGGAATCATCATCTTGCAAAGTCCATTAGTGAATCCTCATGGAGAAACTTCATCCATATGCTGCAATACAAGGCTGAAAGTGCTGGTTTGGGAGTAGTCAAAGTGGATGCAAGGAATACGTCAAAGGAGTGCAGCGCTTGTGGCAACATCCAGGATATGCCACTCTCGGAAAGGACATACAACTGCCGAAAATGCGAAATGTCAAAGGATAGGGACATCAACGCATCAATAAACATATTGCACAGGGCAACTACCCTCGGACAGAGGGGAAGTCACGCTCAGGGAGAGAATGTAAGACCTCAACAGGAGGCAATCCTCGAGGAACTGAGAACCGATAAAACACATCCTTTGCAGGATGCAGTGATTGCATGAACGCAGAGGAAGCCCACGCCGTTTACAGGTGGGAGGATGTCACAGCAGTTTATTGTAGTGTTATATGACTTTACTCGGTAATCGGGATGCTAAACCTTGTCCAGAACGAAGGGGAGATACTGAAATACTGGAGAGACAACGGCGTTTTGGAAAAGGTCAGGGCCAAGAACAAAGAAGGCAAGCTCTATTTCTTCCTCGAAGGGCCGCCGTACGCCAACGGAGAACTGCATATGGGCCACGTTAGGGGATATTCCAGGAAGGACGCGATCCTAAGGTACAGGAGGCTGCGCGGGTACTCGGTATTCGACAGGGGAGGCTTCGACGTGCACGGCCTTCCAATAGAAAACAAGGTGGAGAAAGACCTTGGGATAAAGTCAAAGAAGGAGATAGAGGCAGCGATAGGCGTAAAGAATTTTATTAAGTCATGCACAGAGGCCTACAGGAACTATTCCTCGCTCCAGATGTCCATGGCTAGGAGCTACGGCGTCTGGTTTGATTTCGACAATTCGTATATACCGGCAAGCCCGGACTACATTTCAAAGGCCTTCGGCGTTTTCAAGAAAATCTATGATAAAAAACTGGTATACAAGGAAATACAGGTCATGCCTTACTGCGTCCATTGCGGGACAGTCCTGGCCAAGGGCCCCGAGGTGGAGGAGGAGACTGACACCGATCCGTCAGTATACGTGCTATTCAGGGCAAACTCCCATTCTCCTGACGCAAGGATGGATCTGGGGGAAGGGGATGTCCATCTATTGATATGGACGACGACTCCGTGGACACTCCCAGGGAACGTGCTTGTCGCCGCGAACCCGAAGCACCTCTATGTCCTGGCAAACATTGCAGGAAGAAGGATAATACTCGCAAAAGACAGACTGGATGCGGTATTGAATACGCTGGACGAGAGCGCGACGATAGAGAAGGAGTTTTATGGGAGCGAGCTTGAAGGCCTGCTTTACATCAATCCGTTGGAGACGGCAGTCCCTGCACAGAAGGAGCTCAGGAAGAAGCACAGAATAGTCTTCTCCGAGGAGCTGGTGAGCATGACCGACGGAACAGGACTAGTCCATATCGCTCCAGCCTTCGGACCCGAGGACTTTGTGATAGGAAAGAAGGAGAAAGCGCCGCTGCTGTCCGTAGTAAACACCGACGGGAAATACAACTCGCTGGCGGGAAAGTACGAAGGGATAGGCCTGATACATGAGGCAAACAGGGCAATCGAGAAGGAACTGAAGGACCTCGGCGCAATGATGCTGAAATCGGACATAACCCACAGCTATCCCCATTGCTGGAGATGCCATGAGAAACTGGTTTACCTGCCTACGGAGCAGTGGTTTATCAATATAGGGAAAATAAGGAAGAAAATAATCAAGGCCTGCGATAAAGTCTCCTGGTATCCGGAGGCTCTGAAAAGATGGTTCATAGAGAGCATAGAGACAGCGCCCGACTGGGTGATAAGCAGGCAGAGGTACTGGGGAATTCCCATGCCTATCTGGGAGTGCGGCTCCTGCAAGGGGATCAAGGTACTGGGGTCGTATGATGAGATAAGCAAGGCCTCGAACGGAGCTGTGAAATTCACCTCCGAGGATCTTCACAGGCCAGTCATAGACGATGTGAAGCTTGTATGCGAGAAATGCGGCGGCCTGATGGGCAGGATAAGCGACGTCTTTGATGTGTGGTACGACTCCGGCGTCGCGCACACCGCGAGCCTCAGCGACTCTGAATTCAATTCAATGTATGGAAAGGCATTCGTCACCGAAGGCCCAGACCAGATCCGGGGATGGTTCGCCACCCTGATGAAAACAGGCATCGCAGCCTATGGGAAATCGCCATTCAACAATATCCTGATGCAAGGATGGGTTGTCGATTCGAAGGGAGAGGCGATGCACAAAAGCAAAGGCAACTATGTCTCCGCCGACGACCTCCTGGGAAAGTATTCAGTAGACGCGGTGAGGGCATTCACCATGTCTAGGCTGACGTATGAAAACCTCAAATTTTCAAAGTCAGAGGTGGAGGAGATGCAGGGCATGGTCATGCTCCTGTACAACATAGGCAACCTGCTCGCCGAATACTCCAGCGCAATAGACTACAAACCGGCGCGGCCGAGGAGGCCTCCAAAGCCCGGAAAACTGGACCCCGAAGACGCGTGGATACTGTCGAGGCTCAATAGGACAATAAAGACAGCGACCGAAGGCTTTGAGGGATACGAGGTATCAAAGGCAGTCGTTGCACTTAAAAAGTTCATAATAGAGGACCTTAGCAGATTCTACTTGAAAGGGGCGAAGAAAAATGTCCTATACTCGAACAGGAAGAAGGCCAAGGTCACCATAGACATCATAAACTACCTTCTCTACAACACTATACTGGCAGCCTCACCGATAATGCCGTTTTCAACCGAGAAGATATATCTCCAGAATTACGGGAGCGAGAGCATTTTCATGGAAAAGTGGCCAAAATTCAGCGAGGCCTTCATAAATCGTGATCTCGAGGAGAGCTTCGACTACGCCGTTGAAAGCATAACTGCCATACTCAACGCAAGGGAGAAATTGGGGATCAGGCTCAGGCAGCCGCTCTCCGAAGCGGTTGTCGCTGTCAATAAGGACTCTACCTACAACTCACTGCAGAGACTGGTGTATCTGCTCGAGGATTACACGAACATAAGGAAGGTGGACATAAAGATGGGGGCATCTACCAGCAAGGAGATCAGGCCTCTCTTTGAGAAGCTAGGGCCGGAATTCAAGCAGAACGCCGCTGCGGTTGCTGACGCCCTGAAGGAAGGGGATGCGGAGAAGATGCTCAAGGACATATCCTCTACGGGGCATTACTCCTTGCATACTGCAAATGGAACCTTCAATATCAACCAGGCGCATTTCACCATTGTAGAAAAGGCATTTGATGAAAAGGCCCTTGCATTTAAGTACGGCGTTGTGACAGTAAATCCGGAGATAGACGAGGAACTGCGGGAGGAGGCGCTGATAAGGGAGTTCGAGAGGAGGGTTCAGCTCGAAAGGAAGGAGATGTCGCTGAAGAAGGTTGACAGGATAAGGCTGCGCTACAGGCTCCCTATAGATATACTCAAAGTAGTGGACAAGAACAGAAAGCGGATAATGAAAGATCTTAATTCGGAAGAGATGTCGGAGCTCACTTCCGAAAGCGAAGGAAGAGAAATGGATATAGACGGCGAAAAGATACGGCTGGAGATAGTCCGAGTTGGCCCTAAATAATCAGACGCTGCTTGTGCTCTTGAGGATTACATAGCTCTTGTACTTGTTCCTCTTCTTCGTGTTCGACCAGCAGTCCTTGCAGATGTAGGCCCTCTCGGTCTGGCTGACCTTCTTCTGGCTCTTTATGCACTCAAAGCCTACCTTCCTGTTGCAGTAGTTGCATGTGTCGTACTTGACTATGTCCTTCTTGCATCTCTCGCATATCATGGTATCTAAGTCTCGAATATTAGCACTTTAATCTGTCACTAAAGGAATATAAACCATGCGCAAAGCCTTATTATAGGGGAAAACAGAATTCATGTGACCGACATGCCCAGTGTTCTCATAGAAACATACGGATGCACTCTCAACCAGGCAGACAGCGACATAATGGAGTCCTTGCTTAAGCAGGGCGGCATAGGAGTCACAAGGGTAAGCCACGGGTCCGAGCCGAAAGGCAATGACTTTGTCATAGTTAACACCTGCACCGTGAAGAAGGCAACCGAGCAGAGGATAAGGGAGAGGCTAAGGGCAATGGCGCATCTTGGAAGCAGGCTTGTAGTAACCGGGTGCATGGCCGGTGCAAACAGGGACATCATAGAGGCAACGGCGCCTGATGCGAGCATAGTCTCGCCTGGCAATATCACGGGGATCTGTCAGATTCTTGCTGAGATAGGGGAAAAGGGGAAGGTAGTTTACGATAAGGATGGGAGAACCGATAAGTCATACTATATCCCGGCCAGCAATTCAGCCATATCCCGGATTCCTGTCAGTGAAGGATGCCTGAGCTCATGCGACTTCTGCGAAACTAGGTTCGCAAGGAGCCCTCTGAACAGCTTCTCCGAAGAACTGATCCTGCATGCAATAGCGATGAATGTCAAAAACGGAGCAAAGGAGATAGAACTCACCTCACAGGACATGGGCGCATATGGGGCAGACAGGAAGACGAATATCGCGAATCTGCTTGAAAAGGCAGTACAGATCGAAGGGGAGTTCAGGATAAGGGTGGGGATGATGAATCCCGAGCACCTGCACAGATATTTTGATGAGTTGGTCGAATCGTATGGAAATGAAAAGATGTACAAGTTCATACACCTGCCTGTCCAATCGGGAAGCAACAAAGTCCTAAGGGAGATGGAGAGAAGATACACCATTGAGCAGTTTTCAGACTATCTCAAGGAGCTGAGATCCAAAGTCCCGGGCATTTGCATTGAGACAGACATCATAGTGGGATATCCTACCGAAACCGAGGAGGACTTTCTGGAAACGGCTGAGATGGTAAACGGGCTCAGGCCAACTATAACAAATATCTCGAAATTCGGCCTGAGGCCACATACGGCAGCGGCAAAACTCAGGCAGCTGCCTGGGCCTGTGGTGAAGGATCGCAGTATCAGGCTTGCGAGGATGGTCAAGAAGATGCAGCAGGAAGACTTTGCAAGGTATCTGGGAAGAAGAGTCAGGGTTCTTTTCACAGAAGCCAACGGCAGCTCGATTACGGGCAGGACCGATTCATATATTCCTGTCGCAGTCAATAATCTGGACAAAGGAAGTATAGGGAAATGGGTCTGGGTAGATATATCGGGAAATTCCTACGCCTGCATCATAGGAAAGGCGATAGGATCAAAGCTCCAGCCTGTCGAGATACGCGCTTAGCTCCTCCATGTTCCTGATAAACTCGCCCTTCTTCTTTTCCCTTACCATCTTTGCCCACCTCTCCGCGTTCTTGACAAATACGTCCTCCGCATAGGTTACCGTAGGCACCTGCATCTGAAGATAGGAGTAAAGCTCAGGATTGGAATCGACCACGCTTTTTGCGAACCTGAAAAGGAAATTGAAGCTGGTGCTTCCCGTCTTGATATGCCTCTCTATCCTCAGCTTCCTCCACGAAGCAGCGGTGACCAGCCCTATGAAATGGCTCAACGACATGATCATCCCTATCATATCATCATGTTTCCTGGGGCTCATCATTACGACATTGAATCTTCCGGGCTTCAGCAGCCTCTTGATGAATGCGGCGTTTTTCCTCTCGCCTGCATTTGTGGGGGTTAGAACGAAGTTCTGGCCCCTCGATTCCGCGCTTGGGCCAAACATCGGATGTGTCCCCAGAATTTTCACTCCCCTGAGATGCCTGTGCATGAGTTTCACGGGCTCCACCTTCACAGAGGTCATGTCGATCACCATCTGATTTTCTTTCAGGTGTGGGGCAATTTCGGCGAGCACCTTCTCCATGTCTCCTATCAGCACGGATATTACCACTACGTCGGCACCCTTCACCGCCTCTGCGTTGTCTTCTGCCACTCTGACCTTCAATCGTCTGCTTAACGCCATGCATTTCCTTCTATTGCGCCCAGATATGGTAACCGAGTGGCCCTGGCTTAGAAAAAATCTGGAAAACCACTCTCCCATCTGCCCAGCCCCCCCTATTATCGCAATCCTCAAAATATCACCCAGAAACGAACCTGCAACAAGCAGGTAAACATCGGAACAAAAAGAATTTAAACTGAGGTAACATATGCTTATCCATGTATTCTGAGGCGCTAGAGAAGATATTCCATTCCGAGGATATCCATCTTGGGGACACTGTCAAGCTTACTGTGAAGGGGAAGAACTACGAAGGCATTCTGATGCAGCGCCCTGAATCGGGCGACAGCAGCATAGTGATAATAAAGCTCAAGAACGGATACAACATAGGCGTAAAATTCTCCAAAGACTCTACAATAAAGAAGATTAGGGGCGGAGCGCCCATGGTCTCCGAAGGCAAGGGGCTTAAATTTGACGGCTCGCTGGGCAGGGTGGAGCTCCTCTACACCGGCGGAACGATAGGAAGCAAGGTGGACTACCTGACAGGAGGCGTCCACATGCTGACAAAACCCGAGGAGCTTCTTGACAGCATACCTGAGATAGCAGGGATAGCGAACATACGCCTAAGGCAGCTTATGAGCATAGCCAGCGAAGACATATCCTATCTCGAGTGGCAGAACATTGCAAAGAGCGCTGCCGATTCCTTCAACGACGGGGCAAGGGGCATATTGATTACACACGGGACAGACACGATGCACTACACCTCCGCGGCGCTGAGCTTCATGCTCAAGAACCTAAGCGGGCCTGTTGTCATGGTCGGCGCGCAGAGAAGCCCGGACAGGGGATCAAGCGACGCGTTCATGAACATGGTATGCGGCGCGCACATAGCGGCAAACAGCGACGCGGCGGAAGTGGGGGTCTGCATGCATGCCTCCTCCTCTGACGATTTCTGCAATTTCATAAGGGGCACCCATGTGAGGAAGCTGCACACCTCGAGAAGGGACGCTTTCCAAGCAGTCAACAACAAGCCGATAGCAAGAGTTGGCACGGGCGGGAGGATAGAGTACCTAAGCAACTATAAGCGCGCCTCGGGCGAAAGGGAGAAGGTGAATGCGGTTGTCGGATTTGATCCCAAGGTCGCGATGATAAAGGTACATCCCAATTCTGACCCTGATATACTGGAATACTATCACGGCAAGGGCTACAAGGGAGCGATAATTGAGGGCACGGGGCTGGGGCACGCCCCTGTCTCCACGGAGCACAAGCAGTTCAACTGGCTCGGAGGCATAGAGAAAGCTGTAGACGACGGGATGATAATAGGCATGACATCGCAGTGCGTGAATGGCAGGGTCAACTACAAGGTTTACAGGAACCTTAGGCTGATAAAGAACGCAGGTGCGATTTTCTGCGAGGACATGATGCCTGAAGTGGCGTACGTGAAGCTGGGATGGCTTCTCGGAAACTACAGGAAGGACGAGGCCGCGAAGATGCTTCCCCAGAACCTTGTCGGGGAGATAAGCAAGAGGAGCGAGGTAGACTGGTTCGGTGAGAATAATGCACAGTGAGGATTACTACTCAAAGCTGGGTTTCAAGTGCGGGCTTGAGATACACCAGAGGCTTGCGACAGAGGAGAAGCTCTTCTGCAGCTGCAAGGCGAACTTGGCTGGAGACAGGGCCATACAGAGCATCGAAAGAAGGCAGCGCGCTGTCGCAGGCGAGCTCGGCGTCATAGACGAGTCTACGATGTTCGAGAGCAGGAAGGAGAGGAAGTTCATCTACCATCTTTACAGGGACACGACCTGCCTGGTGGACATGGACGAAGAGCCCCCGCATGACCTGAACGCGCAGGCGCTTGAGATATCCCTGCTCATCTCAAAATCGCTCAACTGCAGCATTCCTGACGAGATAGAGCCCATGAGGAAGGGCGTCGTTGACGGCAGCGACACGAGCGCATTCCAGCGGACCATGCTCTGCGGGTACGAAGGCAGCATAGAGGTCGACGGAAGGCAGATAGAGATACCGTCAATATTCTTGGAGGAGGAGTCCAGCGCAATACTGGGAAACTCGGCAAGCGAGGTAGTCTACGGGGTGGACAGGCTCGGGATACCGTTGATAGAGATAGACACCGATCCGGTAATAGCGACACCGCAGGAGGCGAAGAGAGTGGCAATGAAGATAGGCCTCCTGCTGCGGCTGACAGGAAAGGTGCAGCGTGGCATAGGGTCGATAAGGCAGGATGTCAACGTCTCAATAAAGGGAGGGGCAAGGGTAGAGGTCAAGGGACTGCAGGAGATAGACAGCGTCGACGAGATCATAGACAACGAGGTGGAGAGGCAGGCGAAGCTCATAGAGATAAGCAAGGAACTGAGGAGCAGGGGCGCCGCAGTAGGATCGCCGAAGGAATTGACTGGGATATTCAAGCACACCGGCGCAAAAATAATCGGCGACCAGGTCTGGCAGGGCAACAGCGTGTTCGGGGTAAGGCTGCACGGATTCAGGGGCCTGCTAGGCAAGGAGATAAACCCGAGGATGAGGCTGGGCAGCGAGATAAGCGACTATGCAAAGATGGCAGAGGTCAAAGGCATAATACACAGCGACGAGAATCTGGATTCCTACAAGCTATCGGGGAAAGAGATAGGCGAGGTGAAGTCTGCGCTGGAGATGCAGGAAGGAGACTCGTTCATACTCATTGCGGAGAGAAGGGAGAGATGCGAGAAAGCGATGGCACTTGCCGTGATGAGGGCCAGGATGGCAATCGATGGCGTGCCTTCGGAGACTAGAGGGGCTGATTCGAGAAACAAGACAACGAGGTTCCTGAGGCCGATCCCCGGAGGATCCAGGATGTATCCGGAGACAGACGCCAGGCCGGCAGAAACCGCGGCGCCGCAGAAGAAGATGGGGAGCAGGGTAATAGACATAGAAGCAATAAGGAAGTCGCTGCTCAAGGAGATAAAGAACAAGCAGCTCGCCGAGCAGATGCTCTGGTCGAAGGACATGCCATTGTATGAGGAGGTCGTGGAGAAGACAAACGCGGACCCTATGGTGGTGGCCTCGGTGATCCTTGAGAAGTTCAGGGAGCTTGCAAGGGCAGGCGTGGCCGTAGATTCGATAAGCGGCGATGCGCTGGAATACATATTCAAGAAATACGTCAAGAAAAACATAACGAGGCTGGGGATAGAGGAGATACTCAGGCTTGCCCCAAAGGAAAGATGGGAGGTAGACAGGATAATCAAGGACAAGAAGCTGGAGCGGCTGCCTGGGGCAGAACTCAGGAAAATGGTCAATCAGCTTAAGGGCAAGAACAGGAACGAGATAATGCGCGAGATAATGTCAAGGCACAGGCTTGTCATTGACGGGGATGAGCTGAATGCACTGCTCAAATAGATGATCATATGGAATACGAGGTACTCGGAAGCTCGATGCAGGCAGTCTCGATAAGCCTTAGCCCAGGCGAGAAGATATACGCGGATTCGGGAAAGCTGGTAAGCAAGAGCCAAGGCATAACAATGACTCCGAGGCTTGTGGGCGGGATTGTCAATGCGCTTGAGAGAAAGGTTACTGGAGCCACGGCCATGCTCACCGAATTCTCCTCATCTGAAGGCATATGCTCTGTCTCATTGGCAGGAATAATGCCAGGCAAGATAAGGGCGATAAAATTGGCAGAAGGGGAATCATTCATATCTGAAGACTACGCCTTCCTTGCTGCGGAGGACAGCGTGAAGTTCACTGTGCAGGCCGTCGGACTGGGAGCGGCGTTCTTCGGAGGCGCAGGGCTCATACTCCAGAAGTTCGTAGGCCCCGGGACTGTCTTCATGCATGTCGTGGGAGACATAATAGAATACGATCTCGACGGAAGCGGCTCTCTGGAGGTTGATCCGGGGCACATAGCCGGATTCAGCGGAGGGCTCAGCTACAGGATAACGCTTGTCGACAATATCAGGACGGCGATGTTCGGCGGCGTGGGGGTTTTCCTGGCAAAGTTCACAGGCACAGGGAAGGTCATACTGCACAGCGTTTCAAGGAGGAAGCTCTCCTCGGACATCTACACGCAGGGCCTTGAGCAGACAAAGAAGACGACGCAATGAGCAGCAAAAGAAGGGTAGTATACAAAGGGCCGGTCTTCAGCGTCGAGGAATGGAACATTCCTAAGACGGGAACGCGATTCGCAAGGATAGTGGGAGACGACGCCGTCGGGGTGCTGCCCATACTCGGCAGCGGGAAGATTCTTCTGGAAAGGCAGTATAGGCATTCTCTCGACAGATACCTCTATGAGATACCCGCAGGGCACATCGATGGAAAGGAGAGCCCTCCCCATGCCGCAAGGAGGGAACTCCTTGAGGAAACAGGCTATTATGCCGGAAAATTGACGAAGCTGGTAAGCTTCTACGAGGCGCCAGGCAGCTACACCCAGATTATGCACGTGTATCTTGCCGAAGACCTCAAACAGGGGAGCCACGCCAGAGAAGTTAACGAGATCATTTCCCTCAAAAGCGTAACGCTGAAGGAGGCGATGGGGATGATCAAGACAAATACGATAAGGGACGCGAAGACCATATGCGGCATACTTTACTACAGCGCCTTCCAGAAGTGATGGTTTATATATCTTTCTTGGCAATACTCTATCGTCAAACGGCCATAGGAAGAGTGAAACGCCCGAACCCATTCCGAACTCGGAAGCTAAGCCTCTTCACGACAGGAAATACTGCCCGACGGGTGGGAACGCTTGTTGCTGTTTGGCATTTTTCTATTTTTTTGAAGAATTGTATCATGTCTGCCATCAAACGTTTAAGACTGCCAAGAACCTGGATTCACAGTTCTATGGCATCTTCAGTGGCATGAACCGTCAGTATAAATGAACTGGCCACTTCCTATTTTTTCCTTACGAACAACGCCGAGACTGCTGAAATGAAGATTCCCTTGAACTCGTTGTCTGGGAACATGGCCATGTTCTTGTTTAGCGCTTCCTGCGCCTTCTCCCCGTGCTTCATGGCAACGCCATAGGCGTAATCAACGCTCCTGTATTTCTCAGCCACGTACGCCAAAAAGTCTATGTCATCCCTTGTCTTGTCCTTCCTCTCCTTTTTGTATATCCTGTCTATCTTGATCTTCTCGGCCCTTGCCGCTCTGTCGTAGGCATGGAGCATTATGAGCGTCAGTTTTCCCTCATACAAGTCTCCGTATTTCTGCTTCCCGAAATCCTTTTCGTTCGCCGTCATGTCCAACACGTCATCTATTATCTGGAACGCGGAGCCGGCATGCAGCCCTATCTCTTCCAATACGCCGAGCGTTTCTTTGCCTGCGCCTGCGGCCATCGCGCCGAGCTGCATCGGCCCGTAGATGCTGTAGCAGCTCGTCTTCCTGCTGACTATGTCGTAGTACATGCGCTCGCTTGCCTGCCCTATCCTCCTTATGTTCTGCGTGAATTTTATGTCCATGTACTGTCCTTCAACCGTCATGCTCAGCACCTCGTAGAACTTGTCGAAAAGCGCCGAGCCCTTCGGCAGGCCCTTTTTCTTCATGTAGTCGCACAGCATCTTCCACATCGCCATGTGCGCCGCGTCCCCCGCGTTTATCGCCTGTTCGGCGCCATATAGCTTATGAAGCGCCGGTTTTCCCCTCCGTGTGTCCGAGTTGTCTTCCACATCATCATGCATCAGTATCCAGTCCTCGGAGAGCTGCATTGCCGCAGCTGGCAGTATGATGTCGCTTATCTTTGCGCCGAACATCTCCCCGCACAACAGCAGCAGGGACGGCCTGACATACTTGCCCTGTCTGTTTGGGTAGTCCCTCAGCATCTCATAGTACTCCTTCGGCTCCCGCACCGGAAGATACCTCATTATTCCTGAATGTATCTCTTCCCTGTGGGACTCTATGTATTCTTTGAAATCCATTGGCTCAATATCAATTAATTGGAAACCTTAATATGGCTATTGAGGGCCCTCGGCGTTCTTCGAACTAGATGTACCTGCCCTCATGCACGCCTTCCTAGAAATTGTATGCAAGCGCCGGGATTTGAACCCGGGTTTTTGACTCTCTCCCTTTTGATAAAACCTTTCAAAGAAAGATTTTGATGGAAGGCCAAAGTCCTAACCAGGCTAGACTACGCTTGCTCTCCTTAGATATAGATTAAAAAAGGATTATAGCTCTTTTTCTTTTATTGGGGATGTTGCCATTACTGCCCGATTCCCCAAATCCCCACTGAATCAATCTTTTCTGACTATGGATGAATCAAGAAATCTATCAACCGCCTCGGTGGCTGCCTGGCGACTGCCTTCACTGTTTCCAGTCGAAAAGATTCCCGCTGCGGAGATTTATCCTCGCAATATCTATTATCTCCGGTTTTGCATTGATGGAAGAGACAGGAAGCCCTGAAGCCTCCATGAGCAGCCTGTCAAGCGCGCCGTCTCCGACTACTGCGCACTCGCTCAGCTTGAATCCGGCGGCCTTTACCATGCTCTCCGTCTCCTTCAGTTTCTTCTCAGCGGAGCTTATCGGCACCTCTATGCCGCTGACTACATCGCCATCGAATTTGACAGTGTTAGAAATATGGCCTTTGATGACTCGGAGATGGTTTTCAGCAGCCTCCGCGACAGGATTGAATTCGCCTGTGGAGAGGAAGACTGGAAGGCGCTGGGAGACCATGGCCACTGTCCTGCCCGCGCCTATTATCTGGTTGTGCTGCAGGAACGAAGACGCAAACCTTATCATCCTGCCATGGCTCCTTGCCTCTGTTTTCTTGAGCGTATCGTAAAGCTCAGCCCATGCTTCCGGGCCGTCCTTTCCGGAGCGCAGCGCCTTGTAGACGCTGGACATCCTCTCCGCGAACTTCCCGAGTTCGCCGCGGGCCAATGGCCTTACTGCGTACCTCAGCGCTATGCTGAGCGAGGCGTTTCCCTCCCAGATTGTATCGCTGCCGCTTATAACAACTGCCTTCATGCCGTGCCTGAGCGCCAACACTGACGGAAGGTTCTCAGTCCTTGTAGTTATTACGCTTGCCATTGCGTCAAATCAGGGTCAGATATTTTGGAACTTGGTCGTTACCTTGATTTCCTCTCTGATTGGCCACATATTTAAACTTTTCCTATGGCCGTGTTGAATTTTCTACAATGCCTCTGTCACTTTCTGCCTAGAAGGACGGCTGAAGACAGCAGCAGGTTTATCGCCACAAGGTATGCCGGGAACGCATATGCGGAGAATATCCACGTGTTTATGACTCCGAAGGCGGTCAATCCGCTGAAGATGCCTATGGCATAAGGCCAGACAGATTCGCTTCGCGGGCTATGGAGCGCCTTTCTCAATGTCGGAACGGCGGCAAGACCGTCGCTTGCTATTGCGAATATTATTGCTATTTCAGGGGTCTTGGTGATAGCCCAGATGACAAGCGCCGCCGCTGAGAGCAAACCGCATGCGTAATCGAATTTTGTAAGTTTCCAATAGGATTTTTTCACAGCTAATGAGGAGAGTAATATAAGAAGAGGGCAGAAACCATTCATGAACACGGGCAACGCCGCCCATCCGACCCCTTTTGTGATCTCGGCGGATGTCGCAATCAGCGGCGCTATTGACCACATCAGCCATGAGACCCTGTTGGGTCTGGCTCCGCCTCTCGCCATTGAGCGTATGTATACAAGCGCACCGGCAAGTGTCGCCACTGCGCCTATCGCCAGAAGGTAATCAAAATAAGCGTGCATCTGGCCTCCTCTGCTTGTAAGTTACATACGTGTGGAATGGGTAACCTATTTAAACCTTCTCGGAGGAATATATAGGCCGTTTCCTCGGAATTCGTTCCGTTGGATGGCGATATTGTGGAACCTGACGGTGTTTTACGCCGTTTTCCGCAGTAATGAAAATTCCTATTTGGAATTGGATGTAGTCTTGAGAATGAAAGAGGCTCGCAACGCAATTGCAATATAAACCAAAAACAAAGTCGACTCTAGTCGATGCTGCTAGAGGACACTGCTATCAGATTTCGACAGCCATGCAAGTCTACATATGCACTGCATATGTGGCGTACGGCTCAGTAACGCGTGGTCAATCTACCGCAGAGAGGGGGATAACGTTGGGAAACTGACGATAATACCACATAGGGTATGAGTGCTGGAAGGCTTCATACCCAAAACGGGACGTGAATTGGAGCGTTTCCGCTCTGCGATGAGACTGCGTCGGATCAGGCTGTTGGCGGGGTAACGGCCCACCAAACCTTTGACCCGTAGGGGCTATGAGAGTAGGAGCCCCGAGAAGGGCACTGAGACAAGGGCCCTAGTGCTACGGCATGCAGCAGGCGCGAAAACTTCACAATGCGCGCAAGCGTGATGAGGGGAGTCTGAGTGGAGGGTTCACCCCCTCCTTTTGCCAAGTCCAGTCAGCTTGGCGAATAAGTGCTGGGTAAGGCCGGTGGCAGCCGCCACGGTAATACCGGCGGCACAAGTGGTGTCCACGAGTATTGGGCTTAAAGCGTCCGTAGCTGGCCCAAACCGTCTTATGTGAAATGCATGCGCTCAACGCATGCGCTGGCATAAGATACCTTTGGGCTAGGGAGCGGGAGAGGTTAGGAGTACTTATGGGGTAGGGGTAAAATCCTATAATCCCATAAGGACTACCGGTGGCGAAGGCGCCTAACCAGAACGCATCCGACAGTGAGTGACGAAGGCTAGGAGAACGAATCGGATTAGATACCCGAGTAGCCCTAGCAGTAAATTATGCAGACACTGGTGTTGCTTTTATCACGAATAAAAGCAGTACCGTAGGAAAACTGTTAAGTCTGCCGCCTGGGGAGTACGGCCGCAAGGTTGAAACTTAAAGCAATTGGCGGGGGAGCACACAAGGGGTGGATGCTACGGTCTAATTGAATTCAACGTCGGGAACATTACCTGGAGCGACGGCAGGATGAAGGTCAAGCTAAAGACTTTACCTAACGAGCCGAGAGGTGTTGCATGGCGATCGTCAGTTCGTGGTGTGAACTATCCGGTTAAGTCCGGTAACGAACGAGATCCCCGTGAACAGTTGCCACTGCCGCAGCGATGCGGCAAGCACTCTGTTCAGACCGCCTGCGTTTAAGCAGGAGGAAGGAGGGGGCCACGGTACGTCAGTATAGCCCAAATCTCCAGGGCTACACGCGGCATACAAAGGTTGGTACAATGGGTTGCTACCCAGAGATGGGACGCTAATCCCCTAAAACCAGCCTCAGTTCGGATTGAGGGTTGCAACTCACCCTCATGAAGCTGGAATCCCTAGTAATCGCTTGTCACCATCGAGCGGTGAATGTGTCCCCGCTCCTTGCACACACCGCCTGCCAAGTCATCCAAGTGAGGTCTTAGTGACGCAGTATCGTATGATGCTGTCGAACTAAGGTTTCGTGAGGGGGGCTAAGGCATAACAAGGTATCCGTAGGGGAACCTGCGGATAGATCACCTCATAAACTTATATCTTCGGATTAAGTGATATGATTAATACAGTTGCAGCCTCTTCAAAAACTCAAGACTACACCAATTCCAGATAGGAATTTTCCTTTTTGTTTTTTCATCAGCGGCTTTGCACGAATATGAACAGAAAGCGCAGAATAAACGTGCAGGTTGCTGATTCAAAGTGCACGGTAAAATTTATTAGCAAGATCGACCGATTAATCTTATGCCAGAAGCATATAGGAATACTTTACCAAGTGAGCAAACACACTTCAATTTGCAAGGAATAGAGCAGAGGCAATCCAAAGCTAACCCCTTCGTGATATAGGCCTTCGTTTTTGGAACTGCAAATAAAAACTACCAAGAGTCAGTAGAGTGTTATAGATACGGACTGTATGGGGCGTCTATGGTCATGGCAAGAGCCACGATAGATGCTGTTCTTTTTGAATCAAAATATCTCATAATGGACAACATTGTTGGTTATGGTAGGGGAGCAGGGGGAAGTATGGGGGCCATTGAAGTTTAAAAAAGACAGAAATATTGAGAAAGGAAAGAAACATTCTACGCCGCAGGCCTGCAGAGCAAGGTCAACGAGGAGCGAAGCGCTGTAGGCGTCTCGACTGGCGTGGAAAGTCTCCATCGCTCCTTTTAGCCAAATCTCCTTCGTTTCTTGCGGCGCAGGGCAAACAACAACGCAGCGATTATTACAACGATTACTGCAGCAATCGCCCATAGTGAATTAGATGCTGCAGGCGCAGCAGGCGAAGAGGGAGGCGGTATTGTGGTCTGATTCGCAAACACTGCCAGTACCGGGTCGCTTGGTATGGTGAAGCTTATTGTGCACGTTGCACTGTCTACAGTGAACGGTTTGATCTTGTTCCATGTGCCGTTGGCGAGTATGTACGGCGCTACGCTATGCGCAGGGAGGGAGCACGAGTAGTTCAGCGTTGCGTTGACTGCGGAGATGCCCTTTGACACAGTTAGGTTGACCGTCCTTATGTTCGTTAGACTGCCAGGAGGCGGCGGCACGTTGGCTGCGCCAGTGGCATTGACTGCATTGATCGTGTAGCATCCTGTGCCGTTCACCACTGCGCCGAAAGATGAGCCTATTGAGGCGTACGTCACTATAAAGCTGGATTCCTTTTTGTTGGAGCATAATTGTGGAGACTGGCCTGCGTACTTTGATATCACATACGTAGGTGGGCTGATCGATGCCGGTGTTGTGGCTGGCGCGGAGGGTTGCGTTGTGGTCGGTGGAGTGGTTGACGTTGGGGTCGAAGTTGTAGTTGACGCCGAGTTCGAACCATTCTGATGTGATGTCGGCTGGTTGGATGGCACGCCAGAGACTGATCCGCCAGATCCGACTTGCGGGCCGTTTGGTTTCGCGTTGACTATCAGGGTTACAGTAGTTGATTGGCTGGTGTATTCTGTTGATGCGTCGGTCACGTTGGCGTAGAAGTCGTAGGTTCCTGCAGAAGGCGGCGTGTAGCTTAGCGATACGCTATTGCCGGCATAGGCGGTGCTTGTCGATATCAGTGCGCCATTTGCTATGACATTGGCCGTGAGCGCACCTGCCCCGAAGTCTGAAGGTATTGTGACAGTGTATGTTACACTGCTTCCAATAGTTATGCTGCCCACATTGAGCGATATCGACGCTTTAGCGGCATTGGATACTGTTAAGGTGTTGCTTGGCGAGCATACAACATTGGCAGTCGTTGCCGAGTCGAATGCGTTGTATGAGTATGTTGTCGTTGATGTTGGCGAGACGCTTGTGCTGATCCCTGTTGCAAATGAAGAGCCGCTGCACCCCGCGTCCGCGAACCAGTTTATTGTTATTGGCAAAGTGCCTCCCGATTGATGTGAGGTGAGTGTTGAAAACTGTCCTAAGTCTATGGACGTCTTTGATTCTGTAGGCACTCCTGCTGCCAGAGCCGCGTTTACTGTAATGGTGGTGCTCGGGGAGCAGACTGCGTTGGCGCTTGAGGCGGAATCGACTGCGTTGTAGGAGTATGTTGTCGTGGAGGATGGGCTTTCGGTCAAGCTGCTTCCTGTGCCTATTGAACCGCCTGCACAGTTCGCCTGGGAGAACCAGTTTATCGCTATAGGCGAGGTGCCTCCTGACTGGTGCGCGGCGAGCGTTGACGATTGGCCCGAGTCTATGACTGTGTTTGTTGCAGTTGGCGTCCCCGCAATCTGCGCCGGATTAACAGTTATCGTGTTGCTCAAAGAGCATACCACGTTGGCAGTGCTGGCGGAATCAATCGCGTTGTATGAATACGTGGTAGTGTAGGTAGGCGTGGCCGCGAAAACCGTACCTGAGCCTAGGCTAACTCCACCACAGCTTCCTCCTGTGAACCAGTTTATCGTTATAGGGGAGGTGCCTCCTGACTGGTGGCTCGTGAGGGTTGAGGACTGTCCCGAGTCTATTACTGTGTTTGACTCGGTAGGCGCTTCGGCTGTCTGTGCTGTATTGACCGTTACCTCCGCCGCCGATGAGCAGGCCGACACGGGAGTTGTCGCGGAGTCGGTTATCTGGACAGCATAGTTGCCAGATGATGATGGCGAATTCGCGTAGGTTTCCGCCACTGCCCCTGATATTGCATTTGCAGAGTTGCAAGATACAGTCCCTTGGCTTTCGTACCACTGGTAGGAATAAGGCGCCGCGCCACCCGATGCGGTAGATCCGAGGGAGAGAGGCTGGCCGTTGTCCAATGTCACAGAGGCAGGCGAGACCGAGACGGACGGAGATGTGAGGACATTGTAGGTTAGGCTCCTCGTGAACGATTCTGGCAGCTGGTTAGACACTATCACATTCACTGTCCATACGCCAGTGGAGCTCGCCGCGATTGTTATGCTGTTTTGGGCAGCGGAGCTGGTGAAGAGGTCATTGTATGTGAGGCTTCCCGACGGATTGTATACCATATAGTTGTAGGTGTATGGGCTTGCACAGCTTATGACGTTGACTGTAGCTATCTGATACTGCCCGTTGTCTATAACTGAATTGGAGAAGGAGGAGTCGAAGGCTATCGAATTGCATACCAAGAAGTCCAGCGAGGATGAAACCTTGCTACTGAAGCTGGCCGAGTCCGTCTCGACAATATTGGCAGTGTAGGTTCCTGAGGGCCAGGTTGCCGTGCTGGGAAGGAAGAAGGTATCTGTGTTAGACGTGTAGGACGACTGGAAGAGCGCATTGGACATAAGGTTTCCTATCGAGTTGTAGACGAGAAAGTTGTATGTGTATGGTGAGGTTCCTCCGGTTACCGCAGCGGAGAGTGTCTGGTAGCCAGGAGGCACAGCTATCGAGTTCGATGCCGTAAATGAAGACTGCTGAAAAGCTGGATTTGCAGCATAGGTGTTCGAGGTCGATGCGGTTGCATACGCGGAGTCGGTTACAATTACATTGGCCGTGAAGGTTCCAGTCCCCCACGACGGCGCCTGCTGGAAGAGCAGGGCGTTTGCGGCAAAGGAGTTGCTTACGGAATAGGTATGCACAAGCCTGCCAATAGAGTTGTACACTGTGAAGTTGTAGGTGTACGGAGATGTGCCTCCTGCTATGTTGGCAGTGAGGAACTGGTACTGGTCGCCATCAAGCGAGCTGTTGCTCTCGGTAAGGGCGATCATCCTAAGTGCCGGATAAACGGAAACGGTGTCGGCTGCGGAGCACGCTATCACGTTTGTGGAGGCAGAATCTACCACCTGATAGGTGTAAGAGTTTGTAGTGGTAGGAGAGACAGTTATCGTGGAAGCGGACTGGCTGGGAATAACGTTCGCCGGTGTACAGAGGGGCGAGGAGGAGCCTGATGCAGTGTACCATGAGTATGTGTAAGGCAACGTGCCGCCCCTTGGGTTGGCTGTAAGCGTTTTGGATTGCCCCGAGTCTATGGCAGGCGATGATGGCGTTATAGTCCCTACGGATAGGGCGG
>DAHVAM010000013.1 GCA_027314605.1 Microcaldota archaeon | reverse complement strand
TCAAAGAAAATTTAACAAAGCGAGGCTTCGTTGTTACGATTCCTTCAATGCCCAAAGATGGCGATTTGCTTAAGCGAAGTGAAATCAGCATGGAAGAGAGAACAGAGGATAAGATTAAGTACGATTTAATACGCGGATATTACAATAAAATTAAGGATAACGACATTGTGCTTATAGTGAATCCAGATAAAAAGGGGATAAAAGGTTACATTGGAGGTAACACTCTGATAGAGATGGCGTTTGCACATGTCTTAGACAAGAAGCTTTATTGTTTATACGAAGTTCCAGAAATGTCTTATTCCTCAGAGATTCTTGCTATGCAACCTACTATATTGAATGGTGATTTAAGTAGGCTAGTATAATTAAGATTCAGGGAATTGACACTTCCCCTCGTGGAATATCAACGCCCGAAGCAGGGATTGAACCTGCGACCTCATGGTTAACAGCCACGCGCTCTACCACTGAGCTATTCGGGCAGAATTAGCATAGGATGTTAGTTGGAAAAGCTATTTATTAGTAATCCTAGTGGACCAAAAGCCTGTATAGATAAGACAACAGGTCCATGAAGGCGTATGAAGGCTCGAAAATGATGGGTGAGAGGCCTATGCCGTTGCCTACTGCAACATAATCATTAAGCAGGCTTTCCTTGACTGTGAAGGATATGGGGAATGAGGCCTTTACAAGCGGGCTTGTCGCCGATACGACAGTAAGGTTGAATGGGTATACTCCTGGCTCGTTCTCAAAGACCGGATAGGTATAGAGGTTCTTTGTCGAGTGCAGCGATATCACCTCCTCAGAGACATTCCAGGCCGGCAGCCCTTCCGCGTTTATGATGAACGGATCATCGGAAATCCCTGTGTTGTTCATGGTGATGTACAGGTTCGCAGGCTGCCCTATTCCAGAGCCCAATGAATTAGGCGAGACCTTGACTGTAAAGACGTCAGGGGTCACATTGACTTCTCCGAAGAACGTCAGGTTCCCCAGGCCAGAGTAGTTCTGTACGTTGACAGCGCGCATCTCTATCTTGTATATCCCGTAAGGCGAATCAGGAGAGACTGTTATCTTCATCTTCATGGGGTTTTCGTACAATGGCGATTGCTGGGAAGACCATCCTCCGGAGAGGCTCAATGACTTGAGCGTGTCCCATCCTATGTTGATGTAATTGCCATTGTTGCTGGTGGTGTTCGGGTTTGCAAGCACGTAGAAGCTCTCCCCAGGGGCCACCTTCCCGAGGTAGACCGTCTGGCCGCTGTTCAAGGTGGCGCTGACTGGCGCTATGACTGTAAGGTATGTTGCTGCATTGGCTCCCATGACTGTCAGGAGGCCTGCAAAGAGGAACAATTTCCAGTATGGTCTCATAGTAACCCATGTATTGATTAAATTAATAAGAGTATCCTCACGGCGCCGCTGTCTATGCGGATAGTAAGCCAAGAGGATTTAAATTCCTTTATAGGCTATAGGAAGCATGGCAGCGAAACAGCAAGTCTGGATGGATGGGAAGTTTGTTGATTTCGATAAAGCCAATGTACACGTCCTGACGCATTCCCTGCAATACGGAAGCGGCATCTTCGAAGGCATAAGGGCCTACCAGATAGGCAAAGATCCCTCGGTCTTCAGGCTCGGCGACCATGTCAGAAGGTTCGCAAACACGGCAAAAATCTATTCGATGGATCTAGGCTTCAGCGAGAAGGAGCTCTCCAATGCCATCCTTGGCCTGATAAGGAAGAACAGGCTGGGGCAATGCTACGTCAGGCCATTCGCATTCTACAATGACACTAGGATAGGCCTAGGCACCGATGGCAAGAAGGTGAGCGTCGCCATAGCCGCCATCCCGCTCGGGAACTACTTCGCTAACAAGGACAAGGGCATAAACTGCAAGGTGTCATCGTGGAAAAGGATAAACTCAGAGATACTGCCCCCTCACGCAAAGGCGAGCGGCAACTACAGGAACTCCATTCTCGCCTCCGAAGAAGCAAAGGCGAGCGGGGCAGATGAGGCTATAATGCTTACTGGCAATGGATACGTGGCCGAGGGCCCGGGGGAGAACATATTCCTGGTCAGAGACGGCAAGCTTATCACGCCGTCAGACTCTTCCGATATACTTCTGGGGATAACCCGCGACTCAATAATCAAAATAGCTGAAAGCATGGGGATTGCTGTCGAAGAGCAGGATGTCCACAGGGAGGACCTCTACATCGCCGACGAATTGTTCTTCAGCGGAACAGCCGCGGAGATAACTCCGATAATAAGCGTAGACAAGAGGAAGGTGGGATCCGCACACATAGGGCCTATAACAAAGGCGCTGTCCGACGCATTTACGCTGATAGTTGCCGGGAAGAGCAGGGAATTCAGCCATTGGCTGACTCCTGCATGATCATTTTGTTAGGATATCGCAGCCTTCCTTCTGGACTATCATCTCCGCCTCCGACTGTGCCACCATTCCTTTCTTCTTTTCCACCAGCACCGGGAAGGCTTCTATTGCATCCATGCCCGCAAGCTCATTTAGCGTTCTCCTTATCTTGAATTCACCTGCACCGAGATCCTTCTGTAGCCATCTCAGCGCAAACGGATAAGTCCTGTATCTCTCGTCTATGAATTCCGAGATTGATCGCAGGTCGTTGGATCGGGGAATCGCGTCCCTGGTCTTCTGGAAGATCTGCAGGTGCTCCCCGTCTCCAACAAGCCCCTCGCCGTCTGTAAGGAAAGGCTCTATGGCAATGACCTGCCCTTCCTCAAGCTTTGTTGTGTCTCCATTGTCGAAATTCGGGATGAAGACGCTTGCGTGGAGATCCATCTTGTCTACTCCGTGGCCGCCAAGATTCCTTATGGGCCTGAAGCCCCTTGACTCTGCCACCTTCGCAATCTCCCTGCCTATCTCATTGACAGGCCTGCCAGCCTTGACCATACTGATCGCGCTCTCAAGCGCCTCTTCCGAGGCCTCCACGAGCTTCGAATATTCCTCCGAGAGGTCTATGGTAAGGGCGCAGTCCCCAAGATAGGAATCCTTCCTGGCGCCTATGTCAATCTTTATTGTCTCATCGCCTTCCAGGACATAGGGGTCGTCTGCCGTAGGCGTATAGTGCGCAGCGTTCTCATTTATTGAGATATTGGCGGGAAAAGCCATCTCGAAGCCCCTGTCCTTTATGAACTTCTCTATCTCCTCGGCTATCTCAAGTATCCTCCTCCCTTCCTTGACAACCTTCCTCGAGTATTGCAAGGCCTCGTACGAAACCTTTCCCACCTCCCTTATTGCATCATAGTCATAGTCTTCCATGTGGGTGTGCATCTTATCCTCCAAGTTTCTTCTGCATTCCCAATCCCTTCAACTCGTCTTCGCTGACCCCCAGTTCCTTGAGTATCTTAAGCGTCGACGGTATTATTTGATGGTTAATGTAATAATCGGCATCGTAGTCTTTAGCCATCTCGGCCAGCTCCGCCTTTTCAGATATGGAGCTTCCCTTCTTCGTCACAACGTACCCTATGGTAGCGCCTTCCAGCTCGTCCTTTGTCTTGACTCCTGCGCTTATCGCCTTCTTCGCAGCCGAGACCTCAGGAGACTTGTTGTCGTAGCTGTCTATCTTCTTCCTCAGCTGCGTTCTTATGACAAGCTGGTTTATCTCCACTGTACCGTCCCTAAGCCTCTTGACCACATCCTTGACTATCGCAATCGCCTTCTCCTTGCTGCCGTCCTTGAGTATCGTGTCTAGAACCATCCTCTGCGTCTCCCTCGAGACGTTCGACCAGTCCCTCCTGACAAGCTCAAATCCGCGTATCTTGATCCTCCCAGACTCGGAAAGAAGAGCATACTTCTTCTTCGCCCCGCCGCCTTCCGCACCTCTCTTGCCTACGAAAACGCCGCTGACATAAAAATCCTCGAGCTCGAGCTCCATGGTCTCAGGCAATGTCGCGTTGTACTTCTTCATGAAGTCTATGGCCTGCTCCTTCGTCTTCTCGTCCATGAGCAGGAAGATTGAATCGGTATCGCTGTAAAGCACCTTGAACCCCGCAGCCACCGCGGCTGCCATCGTCTTTGTTATGTAGTCCCTTCCAAGTGCAGTAACGCTGCCCGCGCAATCCCTGGAGTACCATCTCGACCTGGCATATCCCAGGTATCCGTAGAAGGAATTTGCGATGATCTTGAGGGCCTGGGACCTGGCCCCGAGGAAGACGTTCTCCGGGTTCTTCTTGTAGGCGTTCTTCACCTGTCCTCTCTCCTTCAGCAGTATCCTCAGCGCCTTCGGGACTATCCCCTCTGGTTTTTTAAGGAACCTCACGCCGTTTGGAGCCTCATGGTATTCTGCATTGTTGTCTCTAGACAATGTGGAGGGATCTATGTTGTAAGCGATGATTATCGAAGGATAGAGGCTCCTGAAGTCGAAGACTGCAATGCTTCTGTAAACCCCTGCCTCGGGGGTCTTGACATACGCGCCTTCGATGGGATTAGCATTCCTTCTGTCTATCTCCTGCTCTGAAGGTTTCCCAGGAACTATCTCACCGTTGTCAAATGCGTACCTCATCAGGAAGTACTCGACCAGCTGTCCTGTCGTTGAGATGCACGCCTCTCCCAACGTAGTCCCAGTGACCCTTGCAATTTCTATCTCAAGAGGTATGAAGAAGTCATAGACCTGCTTCAGGGAGACAGCATCCCCAAGGGAATAGTCTGCCAGCTCCTCCCTGTCTGCATCGCTCCCATCCCAGATCTGCCATATGTTCTTCCTGTCAACCATCTTCTTCGCGTTTCCTGTGATTGCCGCATAGACTTCAGCCAGGGTGAACCTGTTCGCCCTCTGCAGCTTTTCCGAGGCGCCGACCACCGATATGAACTTAGCGACATGGTAGGCGTCCACGTTGATCCTTCCGGGTATCTTGACAGATTCAAGCAGCCCGTGATGCTCCTGCTTAGGCACAGTGTTGTATCTGCTTATTGCAAAATCGGCCTTCAGCTTCTCTGCCCTCTTTATCAGGTATGGAATGTCGAAGTTTGATGAATTGTAACCCACTATCGCGTCTATGTCATTCTCCCTGACTATCCTGCTGAACTCCTCTATCATATCCTTCTCGGAACTGAAGGTCCTCACGAAATCCTTGTTGTCTATCTTCCTTGTGGTAAGCACTCCCTTCAGGCCGTCGCAGATGTAGCTTATCATGAGGATTGGGTCTACCTCTGGCCTGGGGACTTCCTGCGGATTGTAGGTCTCGATGTCGAAGCAGATGTATTTTATCAAAGGCTTGTCTATCACTGCCTTGGATATCTCCTCCACGAATAACTTCCCGTTCTCCTCCCTTGCCCTGATCCTTGCTCCTGATATTGGCGATATTCCTTTGTCTATCAGGTATCTCTTCCAGAAAACGACATCATGCTCGTATCTCTCCCCAAATTCCTCCAGTGCCTCGCTCAGCTTTGGGACATTCTTCGAATTAAGCGTCTCTATCCTGAATACCCTGCTCTTCCTTCCCCGTATGCTTATCTCCTTCTCCTCGACTGATTTTGGCTTTATGCGCTCTCCGTCATTGCTGATCTCCACCTTCTCGATCATCTCCTTTGTGATCGCAGGAGTAGATGGCGCTATGTAGAAGTGCGGATAAAATGAAGGGTCATAGACTGAGAAGATATTCTCTCCCTGCCTCAGGGTCATCCTGATTATGCTTCTTCCCTCTTCAGTTACATAGTCTATGTCGACTATTATTCCCTCTATCTCCATCTGCTTCTCCGCATAATAATTAAGCAGGATAGAATTTAGGGATTATGCTCCCCCGCCAGGAGTTGGGGTCTCTGTTAGCTTTGCCCTTGATATGGGGAGTGGCGCTGCGAATCCTATCGAGTATGCAAGGAGGGTTCCCCTTGCGCCGCACTCGAAGTTAAGTATGTTGATTACGTCCTCAGCTATCTTGAGAGGGAGTGTCTTCTTGGATTTCCATGTGTTCTCTATGTCCTCCGCGTCCTTCTTCGCCTCCTTTGCCAAGACGCTTCCCGCGATTGTCAGCTCTCCTACCTTTGTCGCCTTTGAAGGCGTTCCTCCGTCATAGACTGTTGAGAATGTGAAAGATATCTTGACGTTCTCCTGGTTTACCTTGACGTCCTCGAAGTTTATGTTGAACCTCATGTTCGAGATCGCTTCGCTCAAATCTCTTCGTGCCTCTACCTTGCTTATCTCTATTCCTGTTATCATAAAATCACTTCAATTAGCATGGGCAGTTAACCTATAAAAACACTTCCTTCGGGGATGCAGGTATATTGGAAACCTGCTGCAGGAAAGATATGGAAAATTTTCCAAAATTATATATACAAGTATATAAACGAGATAGCGAAGGTTTAAAAGCGTCACAGTTTTTATACAAAAGCAATTGTGGTGGAGTCGATTCCGGGACGAGTAATATTCAACAATTGCGTACTATTCGTTGGAGAAGTCAGGAAAATCACTGGAAAGCGGAATCTAAGCGAGAAGGAGCTTGAGACGATGAAAAAAGCGACCCTGATCGCTGCCCTCTCGTCAAATCATTCCTGGAAGACCTCCAAATACCTGAACAACTACTGCGAACTCGATAAAGACGCATTGTCCGAGGAGTTCACAATGTCGGCCAAGGAAGGATGGAAGTCAATAAACGAGAATGATGTTGAAGAAGTCATAAACGGCGCAGACAGGAACGGGCCCTTCAATCCATTCGCGCTATCGATGTACTTCTACCACGCAATGGACGATCACACAAGAAAGGAGTACACTGAAATATTCGGAAAGATGCAAAAGGAGCTTGCCTACGGCCTCGAGCCAATGGAGAAGCGCATCTGATCCTGCGGCACTGATACTCTTATAATCCTAGAACCACCAAGTAGTCTCGCCCCTGGGCGTGTGGCGCAACTTGGATAGCGCATCTGGCTTCGGACCAGATGGTTGCGGGTTCAAATCCCGTCACGCCCGCTTTCAGAGAAAAAATATAAATAGGAGATAAATCCAGCATCCTGCATGGTCATCAGCATTAGGGAAGCAAGGGAAAGATTTGCTGGAAACACCGCGTTCTCAGAAGCCCCCAGGATGGAAACAATAGGGATCCTGGGAGACGGGCAGTTAGGAAGGCTTCTCTCGCTCGCCGCTGGAAAAAGGGGCTACGATACGATAATCCTGGGCCCTACACCTGATTCACCGGCAGGCTTGATTTCCAAGGAGCAGATAGTGGCGGCGTACGATGAGCGAAAGGCCCTCGATGCCCTGGCAGGAAAATGCAAAAGGATCACTTACGAATTCGAAAACGTCCCTGCTGGCTCTGTGCGTTACCTTGAAGACAGGGGAGCGCATGTCTTCCCCTCAAGCAATATCCTTGAAATGGCGCAGGACAGGGTCAGGGAAAAGGCGGCCTTGGAGGAACACGGGATACCTGTCACCAAGTTTGCAAAAGTCGACAGCCACATGGAGCTGCAAAAGGCGCTCAAGGAGATAGGATGCCCGGCAGTCCTCAAGACCACAAGGGACGGATATGACGGGCACGGGCAGATCGTGATCAGGAATCCCGATGCCGCAGGCAACGATTTCGAACTCCACAGGAACAAAAAGGAGAACAATGGAAAGACATTCATACTGGAAAAAATGGTGGACTTCCAGATGGAGATATCGGTAATAGTCGCGAGGAACGAGAACGGGCAGACGTGTACCTTCCCTGTCGCTGAGAACGAGCACAGGGACAACATACTGCATATGACCATAGTGCCTGCAAGGATAAGCCCTGAAGCCGCGCAAAGAGCCCAGGAGATGGCTGTAAGGTTTGCAGAAGAGGTTAGGCTCGTTGGCCTTCTCTGCATCGAGATGTTCTACACGAAGGACGGAAAAATACTCGGAAATGAGATAGCTCCCAGGACGCACAACTCCGGCCACTGGTCAATTCACGGTTCCGAAGTCTCCCAGTTCGACCAGCAGTTCAGGGCACTGTTAAACGAGCGGCTCGAACCGGTCCGCTACAAGCCTTCAGCGATGATAAACATACTCGGCGAAGGGAATGGAAACTTTTTAAGCGGGCAGATAAAAGTACGCAAGATGGAAGGGATAGGCCTGTGCATGTACGGGAAGGCGGAAGCCAAAAAAGGAAGAAAGATGGGGCACGTCACTGCCTCTGCAGTGACGATCGAGGAAGCAATCGAGAGGGCTAAGATTGCAAGAAACGAGCTGCGTTGGGAAAGGTGAGGCACTGAAACAGCTAAATAATTGCGCTTTTTATGCATAATCATGGAGACACTGCAAAAGAGGCTCTACAAGGACATGATGGTTGGAGGCATCGTCACTGTACTGATAATAGCCTTCGCGCTTGTAGGATCCATGATGTATGTCGCCTTCTTCTCACAGGGCCTGTCGATAGTGCAGGACGTGGTGATAGTGCTTACGATTTTGATAGTCGCCATAGTGGTAATAGCGGTCCTCTGGATGTTCTGGTGGATGACCTATATGGACAAGCACTTCAGTGAAAAGGACTGGCCCAAGAACTGGAAATAGTCTCTCTCCCAATATCTTTTAGACCTTGGCGGCCAATCCTAACCAAGGGGTTGTTATGAAAATTCACGTTGCCGAAAGCATAAATCTCTCAAAAGAGCAGAAGAAAAGATTGGAAAAACTTGGGGAAGTCAAGTATTTCGATGGTCTTCCGAATGAGGATCAGTTCCTGGAGCGCGTCAAAGGTGCAGATATAGTGGCGCTTGACTGGTCTCCTATCGATTCTGCAATACCTAAGATGAAGTCTGGCGTGAAATTAGTCTCGCTTCCATATACTGGAGTGGGGTTTATCCCTGTCAAAGAAGCCGCAAAAAAGGGAATCAAGATAGCAAACGCACCGGACTTTGGCACCGAGACCGTAGGCGAATTCGGCATAGGGCTGATGATAGCCTTAGTAAGGCGGATATATGCATATGCCAAAGGCGAAACTGAAAAACTTACGACACCGGTTCTCTATGGGAAAACGGTAGGGATACTCGGCGCAGGAAGAATAGGACAATACTTCGGAAACATAGCAAAAGCCTTGGGCATGAAGGTCATCTACTGGAAAAGGGGAGAAAACATGTCAGAGGTGATAAAATCCTCGGATATTATCTTCTGCGCTCTTCCTTTATCTGAGGAGACTAAAGGGCTACTGGGTAAAAAAGAATTCTCAATGATGAAGGATGGCTCCTATTTTGTAACGGTCTCCCCTCCGGAGATATATGACAGCGACGCGCTGCTCGGAGCCCTGGATAAAAATCTGGCAGGAGCAGCGATGGATAACAGCGATTACAAATCCTCCGAATATCTCAAATTCAAGGATAATAAAAAGGTCCTGTTAACGCCTCACATAGCTTATAAGACGGATTACGGGATAAAGAAAAGTTTTGACATAATGATCGATAACATAGAGGCCTTTGTTAAAGGGAAGCCAATCAACCTTGTAAACTGATATCATGGACCTTTGTCGCCTTAGCCGGCATCTCGGCAAACGTCAACACAACCTTCGCCTGATGAAGAGCTCAGGATATGATATGATTGAATTCTTCGATCCGGATTATGACACACTGGCTTATGTGGTAAACCGGTCTACTATATGAAACTTAAATTCAAAAGCAAGGATGGCCTAAAATTGACAGGCATACTGGACAACCCCAAAAATAAAACTGAAAAATGCGTTATATTGTGCCACGGAATAACTGTCGACAAGGACGAGGAAGGCGCATTTCTGGGACTGGCTGACAGATTAATAAAAGCAGGATTTGCGGTTTTTAGGTTTGATTTCAGAGGCCACGGGGAAAGCCAGGGAAAATCGACCGACTTGACAGTTAAAGGAGAGACCGAAGACTTAAAATCAGCATTAAGATTTCTGGCATCCAAAGGATACAAACGTTTTGGCATTGTTGCTGCAAGTTTTGCCGGAGGTCCGACAGCCTTCCTTGCACCTAAAAATAGAAAAATCAGGTCCATTGTTTTTTGGAATTCTGCGCTTGAATACAAAAGTCTGCTAAAACGATGGCTTGCGAACGGGGGAAAGGAGCAACTAGAGAACAAAGGCTTCTTTCTGCACCATGATTTCAAGATAGGCAGGAGGCTAATAAATGAGATATCCGGTCTTGAACCTTGGAAAGAGCTTAGAAAAACCGATGTGCCAATTATCTTCATCCATGGGACTGACGATATGAGCGTTCCTTACAAAAATTCAATGAAATTCGCAAAGATGACCCATTCAAGAGTAGAAACAATATATGGCTCCAAACACGGTTTTCACACAAAGAAGCATTCTAAACTGGCCTCAACTGCGGCTGTAAACTTCTTTTCAGAGACTCTGGCAAATAATTTTACCGGAGTGATAATAGAAGAAAGCCTTGAGAACAAATCTGTGCTTAAAGAACTCAAGATAACCGGGAAGAAGATAGAAAAGGCCACGAAAGGGCATAAAACTCCGTGGGTTAGGCGATGGACTCTTGACAAAGTGGAAATCCCAGAGTCCGAGGCAAGAGGCATTGCTGTCAAGCTGAGCAAGGCACTCGACCAGGCACACAGGCACAGCTGGTATGCCGACTTCAAGAATGATACTCATCATTACATCATTTTCAGAAACAAGGTTTTCTTCATTGACAGGTCAAGCAAAAAGCAGTATGATGCGGCAGCTGCCTATGGCCTTGCCATGGGCATACCTGGCTATCAATTGGACTTCAGCCCCCACATCAAGGAATGGAAAAGATAGTCGCGTTCCCTGCACACGGTCCCAAGCGTTTCCTTCCGAATCTCTGAAAGAGCCGCTATGCCAGGCTGGGCTTCGCCGCCGGCGCCTCCTTCGCCTTTGTCTCTTTGGAGGCGTCCTCATTCTGAACCTTCTTCGCAGTCCTGCTTGTCAACAGGCTGAAGGATATGTTCGTAACGACTATGACCATGAACACAATGTAGAATATTTCCTGGGAGTAGGGGTAGCCTGTCGCGTAGTATATGCTGGCCAGCACCGCCGCGCTGAGGCCCCTGGGCATGAGCGAGAAGGCGAGGTCCCTGTACTTCTTCTCGGTGCGCATCATGCCCTCGATCTCAACCTTCCTCACAAAGATGAGTATCCCTGTCAGTGCAAGCGCGAATATGAAGTAATAGACGGAGATGACGGCTACGAGTCCCAGAAGCACGAAGAAGAAAGTCCTCACCAGGAATTCCATCTCGACTTCCACCTCATTGCTTCCCATCTCCCTCGGGCTGTCAAGTTTCAGGACGCCGTTGATGGCCTCTGAATTGCCTATTATTATGGCGTATATCAGGACTGCGACGACGGCTGCGCCGTTGAAGAAGTCAACAAACGCATAGAGCAGGATCGCTATGGCAATTGTCGCCACGTAGCCCCTCGCGCTCTTGAAGAAATTCTGGACGACAAGCCAGGCTACGCCTCCTACGATTCCCACAAGCACGGCTATGCTGATGTACGTAATGGTGTATTTCGCATAGGAGAACGCGGAGAAGCTGGTCCCGCTTATCGAGGCAAGCAGAAGATAGAATGCGAGTATGGCGAAGACCGAGTTGAAAGTGGTCTCAACGAACAGCATGTCGTATATCTTTTGGTTGAGGTTCAGCTTCTTCAGCAGCGGAGCCACCATTATCGTGGATGTCTCGCCGAGCATGGCGCCAAGGAGGCCTCCGTATATGAGCGGCCAGTGGAAGATGAAGTACATTATGACTGAAATCACAATGGCAGGCAGCAGGGTATCGGCAAGCGCAAGGAGATAGCCGGTGCCGCTCGGCAATGACTTCTCCACCTTTATGATCTTCCCTCCGTTGTACATGATCATTATCAGGGCCACGCTCCCGAAGAGCGGGGTGAGGCTCCTGAGCGTGCTCACGTAGGCGCTGGGGAGCAGATGGCTCTGGCCCAGGAGTATGCCTATGAACATCAATATCAGCACTTCAGGTATCCTCGTCCTCCTGAATACGACCTCGCTTATGTAGCCTAGAAGTATTATCAGGGCTATCACTGTGAGCAGGAGGTCTACCTCGACACCTGATGTTATTATGGATATGGCCATCGGAAAATCTATTGGACAAGAAGCTTATTATCCTGTTAGGTTAGGCCTGGAATCGAAAGATAAAAAAATTTAAAAAAACAAAAAAACCGCAGAGGAGCGGGAGGCTAATCTATAGCCTCCACATTAGCGGCGATCGACTCCTCTGACAGGCCGGCGCAGCTGTTGCAGCTCTTCGCATGCTCGGCTGCCTTCCTTACTGCCTCTTCCTTCGTAGGCGCCTCGGCCTGGAAATCGCAGTTCCTTCCCAATTTCCTTGCAGAGACCTTGTATGTTGTCATTTCTTTTCACCGCTTCTAAATGAAACGCAAAGTATTTAATCATATATGATTCATTTTCATATGACTATAATTCATCTGTTATGGTAACGTTTATAGCTCTTCCTTCTTAAATCCTCTCAAAGGAATCTTGATGGCAAAGCTGTCCCGCGGCATATCCGATATAATCGGCAACAAGACGCGGATGAAGATACTGGGCGCCCTCGTCCACGGGCCCGTCTCCGTCAATGAGATATCCTCTACGACCAAAACGGAGCAGACCAACGTGTCACACAGCCTGAAGTACCTCCTGGACGCGAAGCTTGTGGAGAGGAGGGTGAAGGGAAAGAGGCATGAGTACGCCCTCAGGGAAGAGATAAGGCCTGCCGTGGCGAAGCTGCTTTCCGACATCAGGAGAAACGAGGAGCTGCTCAAGGAGGGCGGGATACTTCTTCTGGCAGCGTATATCATCCTGAAATACCCTGTGACTGGAGAGCCGCCAGTGCTAGCGGCCTCGCTGCTTCCCGGCCTGCTGTCCTCCCTAAAGCCAATGTTGATGCTAAGGATTCGGTAAAATATGGCCAAAAGGAAGGGCGCCGCCGAGGCGCCAAGGGAAGGCCCGATCGCGCAATGCGTTTGGCCATATATGCCTTCTTGATACTACTCCGCAACAAGGGTATATACGTATTTCTGCAGGCCGCGGCTATGCGGCTACAATCCGGTCATTTGGAAAGCAGGTTGTTCAGCGCCGGATAGCTCTCTATGAGGTTTTCCTGCTCCAACTGCTGATATATCGCATACATTATTCCTGCGGTAAGCAGGACCCCCATTCCTCCTCCTATCGCGCCGCTTATGGTTGCAAAGGCCGCAAGTATGCCTACGAACATGCTTCCAAGGACAGTCACAGTGGGTAGATAGTTGTTCAGCACGCTCTCTATCACCCTCGGATCCCTTCTGAAGCCCGGAATCTGCCATCCCACGTCCTGCAGCTGCTCAGCCATATTCTTCGGGCTCTGCCCTGTCATCTCCACCCAGAACTTCCCGAATACGACACAGAGGATCACCAGAACCAAGAGGTATATGACGAAGTGCAGCCACTCGGGGACCTGCAGCGGCGGACCTCCGGTAGGCAGGTAGAGCGGAGACCATCCGGTAGTCAATTGGTAGACGTAGGTGCCGTAGCCGCTAGTGTAAGGCGTTGGGAAATTCGGCTGCATCAGGTAGATGAGCCCTCCTGAGATCGTCTGGGCCCCTGACTGGTTCGTGTAGTATGCAAAGAAATGCACTATGCTTGAGGAGCTGTGCGCCAGAGGCATCAGCCATACTCCGAGGCTGTAGAGCAGCGAGGTCGCAAGTATGACTGGAAGCACGCTGACGTATAGGAATGGGATCGGAAGCCTGCCTCCCACTCCCCTAAACTGGCTGAAGACCAGCGGCAGCTCTATCTTCATCTCAAGCACATAGAGGCTGATGAGGAAGACTATGATTGTAAAGACCAAAGGCAGGAATGCAAGGACAGCCTGCGGTATGGCAGTGGCAGTGCCTGCTGCAAGCTGCGCCGCCGCAAGCGGCAGTAGTATGTTGAACGTGCCTCCCACTATTGAATAGGCGACTCCTCCTGCAATGAAGAGGTTTATTCCTGACGTGATTCCGTACTTGACCATCGTCTCGTCAAGGTATACGACGACAATGGCGCCTATCACGAACTGCACCACTATGATCCAGTAGTATGAGGCGCTTATCGCCTGTATGCTTCCGGTGCTGGCGAAGATCACAGCCTCAACTACGGCTATGATTATTGCAGCCAGCTTCTGGATTGCCTGGAACCTGCCCTTGTCCTCCGGGTTCTGCATGTCAATCTTCACGACACCGGCTCCGTTCAGCAGCTGCAGGACTATGCTGGCAAGCACTATCGGCCCGATCCCGACAGTGACCAGCGATCCGAGCCTTGCTGCGAATATCGTATTGATTATCTGAAGCGTTGGGTTCTTCAATGAGGAGATCCTTACCCCGAACGCCGGAGTCGCGAACATGAGGAAGTAAATGGACATTATTACTGCCGTCCATTTCAGCTTGTCCCTGAACGAGAGCGGAGCCGCCGGCTTCTTTACTCCAGGTACGAACTTGAGTAGGGGGTCTAGGAATTCAATGCCCAATCATACACCTTGCTTTATGCCCAGAGTCACCGCGTAGCTGTTCTTCGATTTGACCTCCTTTAGCATCACAGAAGAATTAAATCGTTTACTTAGAAAGCCTATAAATGCCTTTGTGCTCAGGTCGATGAACCCGCCTACGGAAGTGTAAGGCCCGTATTTGAGGAATACTGACGTGCCGCCCTTCCTTTTCTCTATCTCTATGTCCTTTATGCCGAAGAACGAGGCAAGCCTCCTAAAGGCCTCCAGCGGATCGCCGCCTCTGTCCCTTTCGGCAAGCCTCCTTCCTACAAGGAAGGCAAATTTCGAGGCCTCGCCAAGCAGAGGCTCCTTTAGCATGGGCAGCACGCCCAGGAGCATATAGCCGTCAGCAGCCCCTCCCCTGCCATCGCCAGAATCGACTGCGTCGACAATCGCATCGATGATGCGCTCTGCCGGGACATCGGAACCGGAGAACTCAACGGATCCGGGCTTTGAGACGAACTGGCATGAGCCGCTTCCATTATAGGCGCAGTGCGTCTCAACCGTGGGTATGGCGCTTGACGCATGGGCGGAGAGATAGCCTGATATGATGCCAGCCTCATAGGAGTGTATGTTTGTCTCCGCGTTTACCCTGCGTGGCGCATTGCCTGCCCCCTTTATGATGACTGTGTCCATCACCGGCGTGTACAGCATCCTTCCCATTCCCGAATTCTCCAGTGCCCTTAGGAGAGGCCCAATTCCGCTCCTTCCGAACTTCGCATAAAGCTCCTTTCCTATGGAGAAGCCGTAATTGTATGAGAATCCGCGCATGGATTCAGTCGAACTGTATATCAGGTCGGAGAGCAGCGGCCTCACTCCATGCCCTTCATTATCTTTCCGCGACGCCAGCTCGTTTATGAGCAGCCCCTCCACATCGCTCGGCCTGTACTCCTCAACTACCTGTATGGCTCTTCCCCCGGTTTTCCCAGATGCAGGTTTTCTCCTCAGGCGTTTCGCGCCAGGAGCCTTTTCAGCATCAGTCTTCTTTCCCGGCCTCCCGCTTTTTGTCATCGTATCTTATCCTATTACATTCACCATAAAATAAAAAGAGATACGATTGCAACGGCATACCTCGCTGACGCCCCCTATCCGTCGAAAATGACAAAGGTATAAATTAATTCCGAGGCACCTTCCTATCATGGATTTCATAAGCCTGCTCGGGCTTATCATTACGTTAGCCATCGACACCGCCTTCTCCTGGGTCAGAATGTTCGCCGCCCTCGCCGTTTCCATAGTCATCAGCATCTTCGTCGGCATCTACGCTGCGACGCACAAATACGCCGAGAAGATAATCCTTCCGATCGTCGATATCCTGCAGACACTTCCTATACTGGCCTTCTTCCCGTTCGTGATCTTCATAATAGTCGCAGCTATTCCCGGATCCATCGGAATAAACCTCGCCGTTGTCTTCCTGATAATCACCAGCATGATATGGAACATAATCTTCGGGGTCTACGAGTCGATAAAGGTGCTGCCCAAGGAGTACGGCGAGATTTCAAAGCTCTACGGCCTCTCGCGGATCGAGAGATTCAGGAAGATATACCTGCCGGCTGTCATGCCTCGCGTCGTGGAGCAGTCAACGCTCTCATGGTCCATAGGGCTCTTCTACCTTGTAACCAGCGAGATCTTCTCGACAGGAAACTCGCAGTACGCCGTCAAGACAGGGATAGGCGCAGCTATAGCCTCTCCTCTAATCACGGGCAGCGCCCTCGCATACGGCCTGGCGCTTCTGGTGTTCATAGTATTTGTCATAGCGACGCGGCTACTTTTCTTCAAGCCGCTCGAGGAGTATGTTGTCAGGTATAACAGGCACACACAGCAGAAGCCGGAGTCCAGGGCCATATCGTACGCAAAGGTGATGGGCTCATTCGGCTCGAGGATAGCCAGGAGGCTGAATCCCCAGCAGCTTATCCGGTCGTCAGGCAGTGCAAAAACCGCCATGAAAAAGCGCGGAGCAAGATCTGTGAGGGAGGAAGGAGGCATAGCTACCATAGAAAAATACGGCACCGCGATAAAGTACGCCGCAGTCGCCCTGATAATCCTCGGAATAGCTTATGTATTCATCACGAATCCTGCCCTGATGGGATACGAGGCCACTGTGCTGAGAGCGCTTGTCTACACGTTCGCGAGAGTGTGGTTCGCATTTGCAATAGCCCTTCTGATAGGCGTTCCAGTAAGCGTGTACCTCATCTTCCTGACAAGGCACAGCTCAAAATACCTGCTGCTCTTCCAGATCCTCTCGTCGATACCTGCAACTATACTGCTGCCTGCGATAGTCGCCGGGCTGAAGGGAACCCCATACCATGGCGAGATCACCGCGGTGATAATCTTCGTTCTCGGAGGCGTATGGTACATAATCTTCAGCACCATGAACATGGCCAAGACTCTCTCGCCGAGCATACCTGAAGTAAAGGGCATCTACGGGGTCAAAGGGGCCGATGCCTGGAAAAAGATATACATAAGGGCGATAATTCCGGGCCTGATAACTGGAGGCATCACCGCCATCGCTGCCGAATGGAACGCATCGATAGTCGCCGAGTACTTCACTGTAGGGAACAATGTGGCTGCGCAGGTCGGAATAGGCGTAGGAAAACTGCTCGACCTCTCGCTCTCGGCCAACAACCTTACACTCATGCTGCTGGCTGTGGCAAACATCACAGTCATGATTATATTGCTAAATACGTTCGTGTGGAAGAAACTTTATAGGAGCGTCTCAAAAATGTATGGTTAGTGCATGCCGATGAAGATGGTCCAGGCAAAGAACATATCCTACTCGTTTAGCCCAGAGTCGGTAATAATCGGCGACGTCTCATTCGACGCCGACAAAGACGAATTCGTCTCGCTGATAGGGCCAAGCGGCTGCGGAAAGAGCACGCTTCTAAGGATAATCGCTGGATTGGTCAAGCCGACAGGCGGAAAGACGCTCTACATGGGCAAGAAGGTCGATGGCCCGTCAAGCGGCATGTCCTTCGTCTTCCAGGATTTCGCGCTGCTGCCCTGGCTTACAAATCTTGACAACGTGAAGATCGGATGCTCGATGATGAAACTCAGCGAATCCGAGAAGGAAAAGAAGGCGGAGATCATGCTCGACAAGATGGGCCTCTCAGGCTTCGAGCGGTCGTACCCCAATGTGCTCAGCGGCGGCATGAAGCAGAGGGTTGGGATAGCGAGGGCGCTGGTATCCGATCCCAAGGTGCTTCTGATGGACGAGCCGTTCAGTTCGCTCGACGAGCTGACTGCTGAAACCCTGAGGTCCGACATAATCTACCATCTCAAGAACAAGAACCTGCCTGTCAACTCGGTTATAATGGTCACGCACAACGTGGAGGAGGCCGTAGAGCTTTCTGACAAGCTCATAATCCTCTCCAAAAAGCCCTCGCATGTAGCGGCAACAAAGCACATAGACCTAAAGAGGCCGAGGAACAAGAGGAGCAAGGAGTTCCTCGACATAATGGACTCCGTCTACGCCACGCTTGCAAAATGATATCCTCGCCTCAGGATCAGGCAACGAGCATCCATGTCTCGTTGCCGCTGTCGTAGCTGAAGAGCTTCGCCCTGACGCCCCAAGTCAGCAACAGATTCACAAGCCTCTCCCTCTCGCGCTCGCTCTCTTCGGGGAAGAGCCCCATTCCTCTCAATTCTTCAAAGAGCTCCGCTGTGGTCTTGCTGCCGTTCGAGAGCGCCTTTATCGAACTCTTGAAAGGCTCTATCCCTGAGAGCGATTCCCTTATGATCGCCCTGGCGCTTCCCTTCATCAGGCTCTCTCCCTTCGCTGTTATCTTTATGTCCGACCTTGCGACCTTTACGAAGCCAAGCATCTTGCAGGACTCTATCAGAGGCAATAAGTCGTCAACGTCCTCTTCAGATTCTTCGGCAAGTTTTGAAATAGATACCTTTCCGCCGTTTTCCTTTATTATTTTCACGACCCCACGTACGTGACTCATCCCCACATCAGATGGAAACAGACTAGCCATAAACATCTATTGCATAGGATATAGGGGATTATTCTTATAAATACATAGTAAAAATGGGCAATAATTTAAAAAGACATTCGCATGAAAGAAAATCAGCCCTCCATGATTCTCCTCTTTATTATACTGCTCTTGTACTCCTTCTCCTTCGCAACCGCCTTTATCCTTACAACCTTTGATCTTATTCCATGGCTTCCAAGCCAGTCCTCCACCTCTCCCACGTCTATGTTCTGGTCGTAACCGAAGGCTATTACGTCAGGCCTGTACTTCATGATTATCCTGAGGCGTTCATTGGGAGAATTGATCTTGTTGCCGAGCACCGCCATATCTACTGCCCTGAGCGCCCGGACCATCTTCAGCCTGTCCCTCTCGCAGACTACGGGCTTTCTATTCTTGGTCATCTCTATGCTCCTGTCCCTTGCTACGACCACCATAAGCCTGTCTCCCAGCTTCCTTGCGCTCTTCAAGTAGAGTAGATGCCCCGGATGGAGTATGTCAAAGGACCCAAAAGCCATGACTAGCTTTTTCATGCAATCAAGTATGGATATATAAATATTCTGCTACTAATATAAACACAGGCATTAAGTTGCTTATTTTCCCGCAATCACTGCACATTGCAGGAGGGATCATCATGCCAGCGAGTCTAGAAGAGTTTTCAAAGTTCCTAGCGGAGAACAAGGGTCAGAGGAAGTTCAAGCAAACGGTAGAGGTAGCCATAAACTTCAAGGACATAGACTTCTCGAAGCAGGACAATAGGTTGAACATGGAAGTGCCTCTTCCAAATGGGAAAGGCAAGGTCAGGAACATGGCGATCTTCACTAACGACAAGGTTCTTGCAGAGGGGGCAAGGAACAACAACGTTCAGGTAATAGACACCACTGAACTGGATGCCATATCGAAAGACCCGAAGAGGCTCTCCTCTCTGCTTGTCTATGACCTGCTCGCGCAGGCAAGCGCGATGCCACAGGTCGCAAGGTATCTGGGACAATATCTGGGGCCTAGGAATAGGATGCCCAAGCCTGTAATGCCCAACACGAAGATAGAGAACGTAGTCAAGGACATGGGAAAATCGGTGTCCATAAAAAGCAAGGGCAAGTACCTTCCAACAGTCCACTCAATAGCAGGGATCGAGGACATGGAACCCTCCAAGATATACGAGAACATAAGGGAGATAGTGAGAGCGGTAGGGGCTAAGGTAGGGCAGAACAACATCAAGTCCGTGTATGTGAAACTGACGATGTCGAAGCCCATGAAATTCATGTAGGTGCGAATATGCTGAAGGCTGAAAAAGTAGAGTTTGTGAAGAAGACAAGGGCCGAGCTGAAGCACTACAAGACAGTGGGGGTAATGCCAATCGAGGCGGTACCTGACAGGCTCGTCCAGAAGATAAGAAACGGAATGAAGCCAAACGGAAAATTCGTGATAGCAAGAAAGAACCTCATATTCAAGATACTCGAAGGCAACGAGAGCCTCAAGAAGCTAGAGCCGCAGATACAGGGGAACGTCGCATTAATACTCACAAACGACGACCCTGTTGATCTTTACAAGAAGGTAAGCGGAAGCCCGATGAAACTCGGCGCCAAGCCGAACCAGATCTCTCCTTCTGACATAAACATAGAGGCGGGAGAGACGAGCATAGCGCCAGGCCAGGCAGTCACCGACCTCAAGACAGCAGGAATAGACGTCAAGATAGACAAAGGAAAGGTAGTCATCTCGAAGAGCAAGGTTCTTGTCGCAAAAGGCGCGAAGATAACGACTCCTGTTGCAAAGGCCCTGAAGATGCTTGACATAATGCCGTTCCAGGTACAGGGAAGGCTGAGCGGCGCAGTCTATGAAAACCTTCTCTTCAGCGAGAATGTACTGAAGATCAACCAGGAAGTAATACTGGAAGAATTGGCAAGGAACTTCTCCGAAGCCAACGCCCTGACTGTCGCGATAAAGTTCGTGACGCCTTACAACGCAACCATGTTCATAAGCAAGGCAGTCAACGAGGCAGTGGCGCTTGGAGTCGACGCGAAGATATACGAGAAGGAGATAGTAGAGAAGCTTCTCGGAATCGCATCGGCGCAGGCCACCGGAGTCAATTCGCTGGTAAAGAAAGAGGAATAATCACAAATCACGCTAAGGTGTAAAAATATGGAGTATATCTACGCTGCCCTCCTTTTGGATGCGGCAGGCAAGGAAATAAGCGAGAAGAGCCTCGAAGAGGTAGTGAAGGCAGCGGGCATGGCCCCAGATGCAGCCATGGCGAAGTCTGTGGCGAAGTCGCTGACAGGAGTCAACATAAAGGATGTTATCAAGAACGCGCAGAGCGTCCAGGTAGCAGCGGCTCCGACAGCAGGAGCAGCGCCGGCAGCAGCAAAGAAGGAAGAGAAGGCAGAGGAGAAGATGAGCGAGGAGGAAGCAGCAGGAGGACTTGCAAGTCTCTTCGGCTGAATTCCATGAGAAGGCACTCGCTTTTTCACCTTCCATTAGCTTAAGGCTAGCCTAGCCTCGAAAGAGAGGGCTGGCCTTAAGCGCACCTTTTCCTATTTCTTATTAAATCTTATCCTCCTAATATCTCGGTTCAGATGAAAATCCAGTCTGCAATGGAATACCTGATGACCTACGGCTGGGCCATACTCATCATCGCGGTGGTTCTCGGAGCGCTTTTCGGCCTCGGTTTCTTCAACTCCGCCAACCTTGCTCCGAAAGTTGGGCCTGGAGCCTGCCAGGTCTACAGACCTGAAGGTCCGGGAACGACCTCGTTCATAAACCTCGAGGGGACGTGCAACAACGAGCTGCCGCAGTACGTGG
>DAHVAM010000012.1 GCA_027314605.1 Microcaldota archaeon | reverse complement strand
TGCATGGCATGCAGGAGGTTGCGGGTTCAAATTAACTCATTCCGAGTTATGAAAATCCCGCCAAGTCCATCCTTCATCTTCATTTCCCTGCTCTCCTGTAAACTACCTGCTCGAATTCCTTATGGTCGGTTCTTCTCTCAATTCTCCATCCTTTCCTGCTCCATCTTGGGAAATAGGCATCGCCAGGATAATCCTTCTTTATGTACGAGAGATAAATCTTATCCGCATCTGCAATGGTATGTCTGAAGATTTGCGCCCCGCCTATTATGAAAATGTCCTTGCCATAAGATTCTGCTAGGCTAATCGCCTTATTTATGTTACTGCAGACCTCGGCTCCCCTTGCTTCTCTAAGCCTCCTGCTAACAACTATATTCTTCCTGCTTCCCAGAGCGCCAGTCGACTCGAAGGTTTTCCTGCCCATTATCACAGTCTTCCCCAGGGTTGTCTTCTTGAAAAGTGCCATCTCCTCATGGATATCCCAAGGAAGCTTTCCATTCCTGCCTATAACTCCTTTCTTCGTCACGGCTGCTACTATTGCGATCATCTTATCAGTGACTCTCCAATCCATCTCATGTACTGTGCATTGCCCTTTGCTATCCTAAAGGAGATGATCTCAGGAACATCGTACTTGTGGATTTTCTTTATCTCGCTCTCGATCTTTTCATAATGTATGTCTTTCGTCTTTATGAAACAGACCCATTCTTCGCACTTCTCGATCTTGCCCCTCCACCTGTATGTGCTTTTGGCAGGTCCTAGGATCTGGACACAGGCGGCAAGCCTCTTTCCAACAAGTATCTCCGCAATCTCCTCAGCGCCTCTCTTGCTTGGAACAGTTGTCATTACCTGAATATATGAAGGCATTCCAACACCATGCATATCTGTAAATAGCTTAATTCTATTATAATTTCTGAAATACATGCTAGTCATAGGCCTGGAAAGCAGCGCTCACACCTTCGGGGTGGGAATCGTAGACGGCGGAAAGGTTATCGCCAACGAGAAGGAGATGTACAAGATAGGAAAAACCGGGATGATACCGGCAAAGGTAGCCGAGTTCCACTCGGAGAACGCCGCACATGTGATAAAACGGGCCATGCAAAAGGCAGGGGTAGAGCCAAGCGAAATAGAAGGCATTGGATATACTATGGGACCGGGGCTAGGCCCATGCCTGCAGGTTGCGCAGCTTTCCGCAAAGATGCTCGCCAAGAAACTAAATGTCAAGATCGCGCCCGTGAATCATTGCGTTGCGCATGCAGAGATAACCAGGCATTACGGCAAGCTGAAAGACCCGATCATGCTCTACGTCAGCGGAGGAAACTCGCAGGTGCTCGCAATAGAGAGTAAGCCATTTCACCATTATTCGGTAATAGGCGAGACCTTCGACATAGGTGTAGGCAACATGCTCGATTCATTCGCAAGGAACCTGGAACTGGAACCGGCATGGGGTTCCAGCATAGAGAAGAATGCCAAGGGAGGCAGGTACATACCATTGCCTTACACCGTGAAGGGCATGGACTTCTCCTTTACCGGGCTTCTGACAAGATCCACTGAGCTGATAGGGAAGGAGAGGACAGCTGACTTGTGTTTCTCGATTCAGGAAACTGCGTTCGCGGCTCTCTGCGAGGCGACTGAAAGGGCGCTGCTCCTCAGGAATAAGGAAGAGATAGGGGTATGTGGCGGAGTAGCGCAGAACGAGAGCTTGAGAAACATGCTTCAAGCGATTGCGAAGGAGCATGGTTATAGGTTCGGATTTGCTCCAAACGAATTCAACGCAGACAACGGAGGAATGATCGCCTACGTTGCGGAGAAGATGCTTCTCGGAGGAATGGGCAGGCCGGTATCAGAATGCGAGATAAGGCAGCGCTACAGGACAGACGGCGCAAGGCTGGCGATCAGATGAAGAAGGTCGGCGAGGGCGCAGAGGCAAAGATATACGAGATAGAGATATTCGGAAATAAGGCAATACTCAAAAGAAGGGAAGAGAAAAAATACAGGGCAAAGGAGCTCGACAGAAAGCTAAGGAAGGAAAGAACAAAGGCAGAGGCAAGGACAATGGCAAGGCTCTCCTCCTCTCTCAAGGTGCCAAAAATAATCGCGGCAGGGCAATACTCTATAATTATGGAAAGACTGGAAGGCAGGCTCCTCAAAGATGCTGACATCACCTCAGCACAAATCGCCGAAGCGGGAAAGATGCTTGGCAAGATGCACGAAATGAACATAGCGCACGGAGATTTCACTCCGGCAAACCTGATGTCCTGCAAGAACGGCCTCTATGTCATAGATTTCGGCCTTTCGGAGATGACAAACAGCTTCGAGGAGAGGGCGCTTGACATATTGCTCATGAAAAGATCGATTCCCGCGGCTCTCTATCCCTCATTCGAGAAATCCTATTCGGAGTCATTCAACGGGCATTTAACTGTGCTGGGAAGATTAAAAGAGATAGAAAAAAGAGGAAGGTATCAGATACGTACACTGGGTTGATCATGGTGCGGTATAGCCATTAGTCCAGGATCCTGTGAACAGAACATTTGAAACGGTGTTGGCATTATTCATGTTGCCAGAGTAGTCGTTCCCGTTCCCATTCAGCGGCCACCAGCCCACCAAACTCTGCGGCAGCACGGGCACGCCGCCGATTCCCTCCTGATACAAGGCAAGTATCTCATTTGGCGAAAGCGAGGCATTGTATATCTGGACATCAGAGATATACCCTATCCATCCGCAACCTGTGTAGAAATTCTCAGTTCCTATGAAATTCTGGCTTGTAGTTGCAGGAACGTTTCCACTTATCTCTCCAGCAGAACCTCCAACAGCGTCAATGTAAATAGTCTCTTTATTGCTCTGGCTCACGCTAAGCGTCACAAAACTCCAGGCATTGGCTGCCATGCTGGGGCTAAAGGCAGGATACTGATTCGCCTGGACTGTCGTATCGACCCTTCCAGTCATCCTCAGAGAACCCTGACTTGGCACATTCGTAAGCAACTCATAGCCAAGCCCTGAATTCGTGTGGAAGCCCAACAATGCGCAATTCCCTCCGACAGCCGCTTCGCGTGTAGCATACGCCCAAGCAGAGATTGTGAAGGCATTCGACGTTGTTGCTGTATTTCCAAAGGTAATCTGCGGAAGGACCAACCCGCAACAATAGTTTCCCCTGCCAACTGTATCATTGAAATAGCCGACATACTGCGGGAGCTCGTTGTTGCAGGTTCCCTCGAGATTGATGAAGGACGTGGTTCCTGGGCCCTGCGGCCTGTAGACCTGGCATGCGCCTGCTGAAACTTTCGGCGCAAGATTGGCGGAGTTGAAGAAACCCAGTCCAAAGAGAGCTCCCAGGACGACAGCGATGATGAGTATGGCCCAGCCGTACGTCATCAGATATTCCATGGCGGACTGAGCCTTCCAATCGGGCATCCTATCCGAAATAATGGGATATCAAAGAATAAAAACAAGCGGCTCAAGTGCCGACTTCCCATTCGTTCATGTACTTCTTCTGGACGTCTGTGATCTTGTCGGTGATAATTCCCATGGAACTAAGCTTCTGAACAGCGACCCTCTCGTCAATTTCAGCGAATACGTCGTAGACCTTGTTGTCTAAACTCTTATATCTCTCCGCGATGCAGACTGCCGACAAGGCCTGGTTGCAGAAGCTCATGTCCATGACCTCGCTCGGGTGACCCTCGGCAGCTCCAAGGTTGACTAGCCTTCCTCCCGCAAGCAGGTAAATGTTCCTTCCGTTGTCTAGCGTGTATTCCATCGTGTTGTGCCTTATCTCCTTTTTGGCCTTTGCCATCTTCTCCAGGCCGTCCACGTCTATCTCAACGTCGAAGTGCCCCGAATTGCAGAGTATCGCACCATTCTTCATCTTCTTCATGTGCGCTGTTGTTATGGTCCACTTGTTTCCGGTTGCTGTTACGAAAATCTCTCCAAGTGCAGCAGCCTTATCGATTGTCATCACTTCGAATCCGTCCATCGTTGCCTCAAGCGCCCTGAACGGATCCACTTCAGTGACTATTACCCGTGCTCCGAATCCGTTCAGCCTCATGGCAATTCCACGCCCCACCCATCCGTATCCGACCACTACCGCGCATTTTCCCGCAATGAGTATGTTGGTGGCCCTGAGTATTCCGTCTATGGTGCTCTGTCCGGTTCCGTATCTGTTGTCAAACAGGTATTTCGTCTTGGCGTTGTTTACTGCTATCACAGGGTACCTGAGCTTTCCGCTCTTCTCTAGGACCTTTAGCCTGTTCACTCCTGTGGTCGTCTCCTCGGTGGAGCCCATTATCTTCAGGTTCTTATGCTTCCCATGCGCCAGTGCGTTGAGATCAGCGCCATCGTCCATGAGTATGTCCGGCTTTATGCTGATTACGCTCTCCATGTTCTTGTAATAGTCCTCGTTGCCCTGCCCTCTCCACGCAAATACTGACATCCCTTCCTTGGCAAGTGCCGCGGCGATATCATCCTGCGTCGAAAGAGGATTTGATCCTGCAAGATAGACCTCTGCGCCTGCATCCTTGAGGGTCCTTGCAAGAACGCCAGTCTCCTTTGTAACGTGGAGCACCGCGGCTATCTTCAATCCCTTGAGCGGCTTCCTCTTCGCTAGCTCCTTTCTTATCTCCATGAGCGCAGGCATGTGCATCTCAGCCCATTCCAGCTGCCTCTCGCCCTGCTCGGCCAGCTTGATATCCTTTACCTTGTAGTCCATCCTAACACTAGAGAATCAGAGCTCTCCTACCCTTCTCTTCTGGGCCCTCTTTACCCTCTTCCTCCTCTTCTTGACCCACTTCCATCGCATTCTTCCTTTCTTCTTCCATTTCCTTGGTATGCTTCCCAATGTAACACCGATAATGTTCCCTTCTATTTGGCATGAATAGATTTATATTCTACTAAGCTGAAGACTAACTATCTCATCGATTGGCGGCATTATGAACAAAAGAGCAATAGGGACATTCATAGTAATTCTCCTCATACTGGTAGGCGCCGTCTATTTCCTGATATTTAGGCATGGCAGCAATGTGCCGCCTCCGCGCATCATAATAAAGAACACCTCCGTGACCACCAACACCATCACAAACACGATAACCAACTCATCCACATCCACAAACACCATAATCAAAACAAACAGCAGCACAAACAGCAGCATAACCAACAGCACAAACCTGAACTGCATCTCTCCCAATGCAACGGTGCCTATAGCAAACGGCAACTTCGCCACCGGAACATACGAAAGGTGGAACACCACAGGCCTGGGCTTCCTCAACCTCACCGGGTTCCCTGTGCCTACGAACATCACATTCGCAAACGCCAACAACGACTACTACGGGCAGCCTTGGAACAACTACACCGGAACTTTCTTTGCGACCACATACCGCGGAGGCATAGTCCTAAACCCGGGCAACCTGACTTCTGACCCTTTCCAGGTGAGGGAGCCTTATCTCAACTTCAAGATAATCTCGCCGAGGAACGCACTGCTCTACGTGCAGCTGATGCACGACAACAAGCCCTTCCTTGTCTACCACTACAACACCCTCAATGCGAGCGGAGGCCTAAATCCACAGAGCCGTTTCGTCAGCGAGACGATACCTCTCCTCAACTTCGTATGCCAGAACGTGAGCGTACGCGTTGTGGCGGGAGTCACCGGCACCGTCTCGAATCATTATGACTTCATAGCAGTAGGCGACTTTGTCCAGAGCAAGACAAACATGCAGACACCCGGCACTGTTGTCAACAGGACCGTAGTCTCCTCCTGACGTGTAGCCATGGCTGCGCTGTCGTTATACAACACGCTCTCGCGATCAAAGGAGGAGTTCAGGCCCATAAAAGGCAAGCACGTAGGGATCTACAGCTGCGGCCCCACGGTCTACAACTTCGCGCACATAGGCAACATGAGGAACTACATAATCGTGGATCTCCTAAAGCGCCTTCTTCTGCACAACGGCTACAACGTCAAGCATGTAATGAACATAACCGACGTGGGGCACCTTGTCGGCGATGCAAACATAGGCGAGGACAAGGTGCGCCTTACTGCAGAGCATGAGCACAAAAGCGTCCACGAAGTGGCGAAGTTCTACACCGGCGAGTTCCTCAAGGACATGAAGAGGCTGGCGCTGATGGAGCCGGAGATCATGCCCAAAGCCACCGACCACATACCCGAGATGCTCTCCCTTATAGAAAAACTGGACAGGAAGGGATATCTGTACACTGTCAATACCGGAGTTTACTTCGATACATCCAAATTCAAGAATTACGGCAAGCTCACTGGTCTCACCTTCGACGAACTGAACGACTATCTGATCTCCGGGGCGAGGGTAAAGCGCGCGTCAGGCATAAGGAATACCACTGACTTTGCGGTATGGCGCTTCTCAAACCCCGACGAAAAGGACATGGTCTGGCAGACGCCCTACGGAAAGGGCTTCCCCGGATGGCACATAGAATGCAGCGCCATGAGCATGAAGTACCTTGGCGCGCACTTCGACATCCACACAGGAGGCATAGACCATCTGCCGATACACCATACCAACGAGATCGCACAGTCTGAGGCTGCAACAGGCGAGAAGTTCGTCAACTACTGGGTGCACATAGAGTTCCTCCAAGTAAACGGGAAGAAGATGTCAAAGTCCATGGGCAATGTCTACCGGATAGAAGACCTGATTGAGAAGGGCTATTCGGCATGCGCATACAAATACCTCGTCATCTCCGCTTACTACAGAAGCCAACTAAACTTTACTTTCGAGGCTCTGGAAGGCGCAGAGAGCACACTGGAAGGCATCTATTCATTCATGTCGAAGGTCTCCAACATGAATTTCATGGGCAAGGAGGAAGGAAACGGGACATTCGCCGAAAGGGCCAAGTCACTGAAGGCGGAGTTCTTTGAAAGCCTGAACAATGACCTGAACACTCCGACTGCGCTCTCAAAGCTGCACTCACTGATAAGCGAGACCAACAAGGCCCAGAAGAAGGGGTTTTCGAAGGCCGACGCAAAGGCAGTCATCGATACGCTCCTCGAGATCGACAGCGTGCTCGGCCTGGGCTTCTCCAAATACGCGGATAGGGAGGAGCTTCCCAAGGCAGTGAGCGAGCTGATAGCGGAACGGGAAGAGTCAAGGAAGAACAGGGACTACAAGCGATCAGATGAGATAAGGGACGAGCTGCGCAAAAAATATTCGGTAGTGCTGGAAGACACAGGCTCCGGGCCAATATGGTACAGAGAAATGCCTTCATCAAGGAAACACTAAAGGTATAAAAAGACAGAACGCAAATGCTAAAGGAAACGATTCAATGCTCACTATAAGCCAGCTCATAACGTCTGTTGTCATAGGCATAACGCAGGGCATCTCGGAATGGCTTCCTGTAAGCAGCAAGACGCAGATACTGATAGTCTCACAATATCTGCTTCACCTAAACACTTCGCAGGCGTACAGCTTCGGCCTCTTCATGGAGATAGGGACGGTTCTAGCCGCCATAATCTACTTCAGGAAGGACCTGATGCGTCTGCTGAAAGTGCTCTTTCTTGTCTCAAAGGACGCGAGCGACAGGAAGCTCTTCGTGTACGTTGTCGTGGCAACCGTAATCACCGGCATCATAGGAGCCCCGATATACCTGTTTACCGACAAGCTTGCGTCATTCGGCGGATCCCTGGGAATATTGATGATCATACTGGGAGGGGTGCTGATAGCAGATGCGCTTGTCATAAGGCACGCAAGGAACCGACAGAAATTCGGCGGCAACACAAGGAAGCTGCACGACATGAGCATCAAGGATTTCCTCCTCGTCGGCATATCGCAGGGGATAGCAGCCCTTCCTGGAGTGAGCAGGTCGGGGATAACCACCAGCACCCTGCTCCTCATGAAGATTGAGCCTGATGAGGCATTCCGCCTTTCCTTCATAATAGGCATATTCGCATCTGTCGCAGCTTTCTCACTGACGCTGATAGCAAGCCATGTTAACATAAGCACTGCGCTAGCCGGCATCGGCACCTTGGGAATGGCAATCGCAATAATAGTTTCAACGATAGTCAGCCTATTCTTGATAGACTTCCTGATAAAGATAGCCGGAAAGTCAAAGATCGTCTATCTGACGGCAGCTCTCGGACTCATAGCAATATCGAGCGGCCTGATCTACATAATATTCGGGATAGCCGCATGATCGCTATCGTATAACGATCTCCACTCTCTTCCTGTGTGATCCCTTGTTGTCAAAGCCGGCAAGCCTCACAGTCCCAATCTCCTTTGTGTTGCTGACGTGAGTGCCGCCATCCATCTGGATGTCAAAATCGCCTATCTCGACAATCCTTACCTGGCTGAGCTTCCTGATAAGCTCCTTTCCGGGCTCTGTCTTGGCCAGATGCGGATCGGCCAGCGCCTCTTCCCTGGTTATGAACCTTGAGGAGACGCTGTAGCCTTTGGATATCTCAGAATTTACTTCATTGACAACAGTCTCTGCCAGTTCCTTGTTCAAGATTGGCAAGTCAAAGTCAACGTGAGCCTTGTCTGCGTATATCATCCCTCCCTTCCATCCGCCCTTATGCTTGTTCTCCACCACGGCGCAGAGCACATGCAAGGCTGTATGGTACCTCATCAAAGCATACCTTCTTTCCCAGTCTATCTTGCCATCTGCCTTCGCTCCAGCAGTTCCTTCAAAATTCCTGTCCAGGGTGTGGACAACCTCCCCATTCTCCTCCTTCACGTCTAACACGCTGTACTCCTTTCCTTCAGAAATTATCTTCCCCATGTCATTTGGCTGCCCTCCGCTTGTTGCGTAGAAGGCCGTCTTGTCAAGCGCCAGCAGGTTTGCATCCGCCCTGCTCACCATAGCATCGAATTCCTTCAGGTAAGCATCCTCCCAGTACAGCTTCCTTGTCATAAAATCATCAGAGACTCTCTTCTCATCACTATTCAGAAATACCTCAGTCTCATCATCTGTATTTATTTGTGATGATAGTATATAAGATTGTTCCACAAGCGTGCACCAGCCTTAACACAAAATATATTTAAGCCTTTGAAGGAGAAGACAAAGCGGGCGCATCCGATGGAGGTCTACCCTATCCGCGCGCAGTGATTGTTTGGTAAAGAAATGTATATGTGCATCATCGGTAACAGTGAAGAGGGGAAAGGTACTGGTACTGTGGCACAAGAAACTGGGCATATGGCTTTATCCTGGAGGGCATGTTGACGAGGGAGAGATGCCGCATGAGGCCGCCGTGAGGGAAACCATGGAGGAGACGGGATTCAGGGTTGATCTTCTCAATCCTGATAAAGGCGAGCGTCTCCAAAGAGACCGCGTGGCCTATGAAATGCCAAGGCCCTTCATGATTCTCTACGAGCATGTTCCTTACAAAACAGGCAGGCACGACCATTTCGACATGGTCTATCTTGCAAAAATACGGGGAAGACAGAGATTCAAGACAGAAGGAGCTAGGCTAAGATGGGTATCACGATCTGAGATAGAGCACCTAAAGACGTATGAGAATGTAAAATGGGTGCTGAAGAAGGCGCTTGCCTAATAGACTACCGTCTCAGAGTCGTACTGCGACCTGATCCTTACCTTCCCATTCCCCTTTGCGGCCACGCCGATTACCTCTGCAGGGAAATACTGTCTTAAAACAGCGAGAGAATCATTCACATAACTGCCTGGGACAGCTATCGCATAGCCCACGCCGTTATTGAAACGGAGGTACATGTCGCTTGATTTAATGCTGAATTCCCTCTGCACGTAGCTGAAGATACTGTGCGTGAAAGGCATCGAGACATTGACGTCCAGATCCCTGCCTCCTATCAACTCCCCCAGCTTCGAGATCCCCCCTCCTGTTATGTGGACCATGCCCCGTATTACGCGCTCGCCTGCCCCTTCCGTCTTCCTCATGAGTTCCTTCAAGGCCGGCATGTAGACTGCCGTAGGCGTTGTCAACTCCTCCCCGATGCTCCTGCCATACGGCAAGATGTAATCCAATCCCAATCCCCTATTCTCCAGAAGCTCCCTCCTGAAAAAGCTAAGTCCGTTCGAGTGCACGCCGCTGCTCCGCAAGCCTATTATCACGTCGTTTTCCCTCAGATCCGGCTTTATCTCCATGCCCCTCATGGCATAGCCCATTCCCACAATCCCCACTTCGAATCCCTGAAGCGTGTTCACAATGGCTGTCTCGCCCCCGCACATGGCTATGCCATTATCGCGCGAGAGGCCTACAAGAGACCTTATGATCCTGAATATTCTCTCCTGGTTCTCTTCCTGCATCTGTATGTGGTCCAAGAACCAGACAGGAATGTGGCCGCTCTCCATCAGGTCATCGATGACCATCGCAAAAGCGTCCTGCGCCCCATGCTCCATCGTATTCATCTTCCAATGAAGCAAGCCCTTTGTGCCTATCCCATCCGCAGCAGGCATCTTGCTATGTCCGGAAAGCCCGCTGTCGTCTATCTCAAAGCGCTTCCCTAATGGCCTTACGACAAAGGGGCCATCCCCACGGTGCGTCGACTCTATCAACCTCCTTATCTCGTGATTGAATGGCTTTGTAGGGTCATAAATTTCCCGCGCCGCCTTTTTTGCCTCCATCTAAACCGGACTACATCTCATTTTGAGATATTTATGTCTCTCGGAGAACATCCACCTCCTGCGGCCAACAGGTCACATTCGGGATACGGGCTGGATCTTCGTTAGATATGTTTTGTCTACAAAGGGATTCAGATCCTGATCTTCCTGAGCACCACAGCAACGAACGCTGCAATGAACCAGAATACGAACCTTATCTGGATGCCGAAAAGGAAATGGTTCCAGACGAAAGACAGGTCCGAAATTACAAAAATCGCGCCTGTCACCAGCAGGTCATTGCGTATGTAATCATAGCGTGCAACAATATTCCTGTCCAACTCCTTGTAGTCATTCAGGCCCAATATGTATATCAGCGCCAGCGTAAACATAAGGGCCGCGATGTCGGCTCCAAAAAGGAACGAGGTATATTGTAGCGCGGAATAGGTCCCCAGCGGGAAAGCATTAACCTGCACCTGATTGAAGAGGTAAGGCTCCACTATGACGAGGAAGAGCATGACTATGTTCAATAACATCTCAAGGTTGGTCTCTACCTTTATCAGCTCCAGTATCTTGGTGTATCTTAGCCAGATGTAGATCAGTATGATGAAGCTGAAGGCGAAGGTGAGGAGGTTTATTCCCAGCAGTCTTGAGTCGTTTGTGATGAAGGTGAATGTTCCTATTGAAAGGGCGATACCGAATACTATGCTTGAAAGAGACTCTATGGATTTCTTTTTGTTCTTGTTGAGGAATATCCTCTCCAATTCCCTTATCTCCTCCGGCGTTCGTTTTGTCTCCAAATACATACCTACATGTGCATCACTGGCCCGCCAGTGCCTGATATCTCTCCCGCGAGCCTGCGGAAAGGAGGCCGCGATATGTTTCCGCGTCCTAGGGGATATGCTCCTGCGCCAATTCCAGTTCTCGAAATCAGCGCTAGGCGACTAACTCCGCCCTTTTCCATGCATATACTTAATTAAAAGCTTTTAAAAAGCTTTCAACGCATCTGCCGGAGTGATTTAGCCCCAGCCAGACTATGAATAGATTGTCGTATGCGCTACCTTGTTTATGACGTCAAATTCCGTAAATATATTTCTACTAATCTGACAAAACCTATAAACCGGTGTCTCGCCATTAAAATAATGCATGGAGACACAAAGATTAATATATCTATATCAATATATAGATATTGATTTTATGACACGACAGATAGCAATATCTGAAGAAGCTTACGAGAGGCTATCTAGACTTAAAGAGAGCAAAAAATCCTTCACGAAGGTTATTCTGGAACTTACCGAGAAGAAAAGCAAGGATATTTCCGACCTTTTTGGGGCATGGAAGATGAGCGATGCAAAGGCGCAACAAATGAAGAAGTCAATAAAGGAATCAAGAAAGCATTTTTTTGACAAAGGACATATTGGGGCTTGACACGATGACAATGTATGATACGAATATTATGATTGACTATCTGAGAGGCAAAGACGAGGCCGCAGAGATTATAAGGCAATCGGCTGATGAAAGAGGTATAAGTGTCTCGTCTATAAGTTGCTATGAATTACTTGACGGCGCGAAAGGAAGCGAAGAAGATGCACTAGAGTCTCTCTTTGGTAGGGTTACCATACATCATCTTGACCTTAAGGCAGCAAGGAAAGCGAGCGACCTGCATAAAAAACTTAGAAAAACTGGCAGTGAGCTGAGCATAGCTGATATGTTCATAGTTGCCACTGCCGAAGCTAACGACGAAATCTTTGTAACTCAGGATTCAGGCTTCAAAGATTCATACAGCAAGGCTATTGTCTTCGAAAAGTGATACATTAATCCTTCCGGTCCGATATCACATCATAAAGAGGCTAGAATAAGTGTTTATGAAAGTTTCAGAACTTGGAACAACTCACTTAACTTAACGAAAAAATTTAATGCTTTAGATACTCTCTTATAGATTCCAGTAAGTAATGTGTATGATGGCATGAGACGACTTGTTCTGTTCATGGTATTATCACTTGATGGGTTTGTAGGTGGCCCAAATGGGGAGATGGACTGGGAGAATAGAGACCCACAAGTTGGCATGGAGATGTCTACGCCACTTATCAACACCATTGACACAATATTAATAGGAAGAGTTCTTTACAAGGGATTTGAACAGGCTTGGCCAGCAATGGCAATAAATCCTACAAGCCCAAAAGAGCTTGTAGACTTTGCAAATTGGATTGAAAATTCACAGAAAGTAGTATTCTCAAACACTCTTAAAGCTGTCTCATGGAAGAACTCTCGGATTGTTCCTGCAACGTCTGATGATGACATAGTTAAGGAGGTTACAAGGCTTAAGCAGGGAGAAGGAAAGGACATGGTAGTATTCGGCGGTGCAAGGCTTGCGCAGACGCTTAGTAGACTTGGGCTTATTGATGAATACCAATTCAAACTCCAACCGGTTGCGCTTGGCAGCGGACTGCAGCTATTCAAAGGAAAGACAAACCTCAAGCTTGTAAAGTCAAAAGAGTTTAAATCTGGTGTAATTGGTCTTTATTACCAACCAGTACGGTAGAATCATAAAGACTTATTTGTGAGATTTATCACATCATAAAACGCCTAGAACAAGGTTTACTCAATCTAAGCCACCCTCCCTTTGTTCGCAGTTAGCCTTTGTCATCTATTTATCGACGTAAAATCCAATAGCCCCAGCCAGATTCGAACTGGCGTTTGCGGGTCCAAAGCCCGCCGTCCTTGGCCGCTGGACGATGGGGCTGCGCTATAAGTCACGCACTTCAGATTTAACAAATGTCTTCCCAGTAAAGGATCAGTATGACCTTGCAAAATTCGCCATATGCTTTGACTTCTTGCCGCAGTATACGCACTTATCCAGCAGCCTTCCCTGGTCGAATGGGATGTTAGTTATCTTTGCGCCTGTCTCCTCCTTGATTTTCATCTCGCATTCGCGGCTGCCGCACCAAGCAGCATGCATCATGCCCTTCTTCTTTTCCAGGGCTTCCTTGAACTCTTGGTAGTCCTTGACTGTGTGTATGCTTGCCTTTAACAGGGCCTCAGCCTTCTGGTACAGATTCTCCTGTATCTTCTCCAGAAGCTCCTCGGCTTTCTCCTCCAGCCCGGACATTCCGGCCTCTGTCTTCTCTCCCGTGTCTCTCCTAGCCAAGGTTACTTTGTCTGCGGCAGCCTCTTTGGCGCCTATCTCTATCCTGAGAGGCACCCCCTTCAGTTCCCATTCGCTGAACTTATATCCCGGCGAGTAACCCTCCCTGGAATCAAGCCTGGTCCTGTACTTGCCCTTAAGCGCATTCTGTACCTTTTTGGCATACTCCAGCATTTCAGCCATATTCTCCTTCCTGTATATCGGCACTATTACGATCTGGATGTGGGCCACCATCGGCGGCAATATCAGGCCTTTGTCGTCTCCGTGCGTCGCGACCATCACCCCCAATTCCCTTGTAGTTATCGCGTAGGTGTTCTGCCAGGCGTAATCCGTCTTGCCTTCCTCGTTCAGGAATTTGATATCAAAAGCCTTCGAGAAGTTCTGGCCGTCGATATGGAAATCAGGGCCCTGCAGCGCCAAGCCGTCAGGCATTATGTGCTCTATGCTGAAGCTTGCAACAGCCCCTGCAAACTTCTCGTAATCGCTCTTCCTCCCGGGTATTCCCGGGAGTGCGAGGTAGTCTCTTATGCTCCTCTGGTAAATCTCGAGTATGACATCGCGCTCTGCTTCGGCCTCCTTCTCCGTTGCAAAGACTGTATGCCCCTCGTTCCAGAGGAACTCCCTCGTTCTTATGAACGGCGTCGGGTGCTTGAATTCCCAGCGGACGACATTGTTCCACTGGTTGTATCTCATAGGAAGGTCTCTCCACGACCTCACCCACTTGGAATAGCTTGCATACATTATTGTCTCTGAGGTGGGCCTTACCGCAAGCCTTTCATCAAATTCGGAACTCCCTGCTCCCGTCACCCATGCGACCTCTGGCGCGAATCCTTCAACGTGCTCCTTCTCTTTCATAAGGAACTTCTCGGGTATGAACAGCGGGAAGTAGACGTTCTCGATGCCGTCCTTCTTGAACTCGGCATCCACTGCCCTGCTCAGCGTCTCCCAGGCCGCGTATGCGGCAGGCCTGAATGCCAGGCATCCTGAAACATCCGTGTAATCTATGAAATTGGACTTGAGCAAGACCTGCTGGTACCATTCGGAGAAATTCTCTGATTTCTTGACAGTAACGCCCAGTTCATTCTCCCTCGTACCCATCGGAATTACCTGTATCTAGATTCCACTCAGAACCTATATAATATTGACCTGCCAAATAGACAATCTGCTTATTGTGGTGTTTATGGAGGATGGGGGCAGACTGGTCGCCGAGCTTGCGCAGAGGCTTACCGGCAAGGCTGTCATAAGCTCCGAAATAACCGATGATGACATAACGACAATGGGAGTTGAATCGCTCTCAGCGCAGGTGCTCTCGTTCTTTGAAGGCTCGACAGGGCTCAACATACTAGACAAGCACGCCCTGCAGAAGATAAAGGAGAAGAGCGAGGAGCAGAAGATACCCGTGCAGATCGAGGTCATAAGGCAGAGCGACTTTCATCCTGCGGCAAAGGAAGTCAAGTCCGATTTCCAGATTAGGAATGCCGACCTTGAGAAGACGCCTGCGACAGTGGACGATTTCGCAGCATACTTCAGGAACAGGTTCGACAAGCTCAAGTCTGCAATCGAGAGGGGAAGAGCAGGAGGCCTCGGGATAATAAACAGCATAGAGAGCCTCAAGATGTACGCGAACGGCCGCGATGTAGGGATAATAGGCATGGTCTACGACAAGATAATAACAAAGAAGGGCCACATTCTTGTCACATTGGAAGACGGCACAGGAAACGCCAAGGTCCTTTTCCTAAGGCCAGAGAAGACCTCAAGGAAGGAACTTCACGAGCAGTTCGATTTTGCCTCAAAGATAGTTAATGACGAAGTCATAGCGATAAGGGGCAGGGTATCAACGCCGTTCCTGATAGCCAACAGCGTGATATGGCCTGACATTCCAATAAGGCAGATGAAGACGACGGAAGACGACATCTCAATAGCGTTCGCTTCCGACATACACGTGGGAAGCAAGCTCTTCCTCGAGAAGCATTTCGTCAAGTTCATAGAGTGGCTGAACGGCAACGTGGAGACAAGGAAGGACATAGCCGAGAAGATAAAGTACCTGGTCATAAGCGGCGACCTGGTGGACGGCATAGGGGTCTACCCTAACCAGGACAAGGAGCTCAGCATAAGCGACATCTACAAGCAATACTCGGTGCTCTTCGATTACCTTGACAAGATACCGGAGCACATAGAGGTCTTCGTGCTGGCAGGGAACCATGATGCCTTGCAAAGAGCGGAGCCACAGCCTCCTCTGGGGGACGAGCTGATCAACGATTTCAAGAAGGACAACATCCACCTCGCCTCAAACCCCTCATACATAACGATACACGGGATAAAGACTCTGGCCTACCATGGCACATCGCTGGACTCTGTGATACAGGCTGTCCCCGGCTGCAGCTACTCAAAGCCGGAGAGCGCTATGATAGAGCTGCTCAGGAAGAGGCACATCTCTCCAATCTACGGCGACAACCCTATAATGCCGAGCAAGAAGGATTCCCTTGTGATAGACGAGGTGCCTGACATACTCCACATGGGCCACCTGCACAAGAACGGCTATGCGGAATACCATGGCACGCAGATAATAAACAGCGGAACCTGGCAGTCAAGGACATCATACCAGGTAAAGCTGGGGCACATGCCAACTCCTGCAGTCCTTCCGGTATACAATGCAAAGAGCGGGCAGCTCTGGAGCATCGACTTCAACGCGCTTTCGTGATCGGTATGGAAAACAAGGAATATTTCGAGATTCTTTCAAAGGACTTCCATACCGCCTACGGTGTTGCGAGGAAGGCACGCGCGAAAGGCTTTGACCCGAAGACCGACGTGGAGATACTGCCCGCGCCAGACCTCGCAAGCAGGGTGGAAGGGCTAATAGGGGTAAAGGGCATAAGCGAGATAATAAGGAAGAAGCTCAAGAATCAGGGAAGGAGCAGGCTCGCGTTCGATGTCGCCGAGGAGATATGCAAGAGCGAGGCGTTTGCTGACTACGAGGAGGTCAAGCGGATAGAGCTTGCCGTGAGGGTGGGCTCAGCAATACTGACGGAAGGGGTGCTTGTCGCGCCTACCGAAGGCATTCACGGCGTCGAGAAATACAGAAACCAAGACGGCACGTCCTACCTTGCAATCTCTTACGCGGGACCTATAAGAGGTGCAGGAGGAACCGCAGCAGCGCTCTCTGTGGCGCTGGCCGACTACACGAGGAAATTCTTCGGCATAGACTCCTACAAACCAACACAGGAGGAGATCGAGAGGTATGTGGAAGAGGCGGAACTCTACCACACGAGGGCGGCAAGGCTGCAGTACCGGCCTCCTGATGATGACATCAGGGTCATAGCGGGAAACTGCCCCGTGTGCGTCGACGGCGTCCCAACAGAGACGATAGAGGTCAGCGTCCACGGAAACCTCAAGAGGATAGACAAGGAAGGGAAGGAGGTGACAGTGCCAAACAGGGTGAGAGGAGGCATATCCCTGGTGATGTGCGAAGGCATAGCCCAGAAGGCGAAGAAGATGCTCAAGGAGACGAAGAGCGTAGGCCTCGACTGGAGCTGGCTCAACAGCGTGATAAAGGTCACAGTCAAGAAGTCGGAGTCGAAGGAAGACACATCAGTATTTCTGGAGGAGCTTGTTGCAGGAAGGCCCATACTCGCCTACCCTGGCAAGACTGGGGGATTCAGGCTGCGTTACGGCAGAAGCAGGTTCACCGGAATAGCCGCGAAGGGATTCAGTCCGGCCACAATGATAATTGCAGACAATTTCATAGCGATAGGGACGCAGCTCAAGATTGAATACCCCGGAAAGGGGTGCATAGCTGCCCCTGTCGACAGCATAGAAGGCCCGTTCGTTGTCCTAAAATCCGGCGACGCGTTCCGCGTCAATGACGCGGAAACTGCGATGAAGATAAAGGACCAAGTGGCTGAAATCATCTCCATGGGAGACATCCTGGCCACATACGGGGACTTCAAGAAGTCCAACACCCAGCTCCAGCCGAGCAGCTATGTGGAGGAATTTTGGCTGGAGCAGCTGAGGAGCAAAGGGGCAGGCGAGAGTATTGACCACAACGCCCTCACGTTCAAGGAAGCCTTTGACCTTTCAACCGCTTATGATATACCGATCCACCCAAAATTCCTGTTTGAGTTCCAGACACTGGCCCACCAGGAGCTAGGCAAGCTTGCATTATCTGTATCAAAGGCGCTGCAGGGGCAAAACAACCTCTTCGGGATAGAATCGATAGAGCTAAATTTTGATCCAGGAACAAAGCGCACTCTCGAGCTGCTCAACGTGCCTCACCGCCTCATAGTGAACAAGATAGTGGTCTATGACAACCACGCACAGAGCCTTGCCGCGTCCCTGGGCCTCGCATCAAAGGGAGGAAGCCTGGATCTTGGAATGATGAAATACCAAAGTTCCGACGTTACTGATACAATAGCATTCCTGAACACCATTGCGCCTTTCAAGATAATGAAAAGATCCACGTTCATAGGTGCAAGGATAGGAAGGCCGGAGAAAGCCAGGGAGAGGCTCATGAAGCCTGCGCCCCATGTCCTTTTCCCGATGGGAAGCTACGGCGGAAACGACAGGAACATAACAAAGGCATATCTCGTCGACTCAAAAAAGCTGAAATCCGGACTGAAGGTGGAGCTTGCAGCATATACCTGCAGGAAATGCAAGAGGACAATAGACACTGCCTACTGTGCAGATTGCAGCGAGCATGCATTCATAATGAGGAAGTGCCCTGCCTGCGGGAATTCCACTGAAAAGGAGAAATGCGAAATCTGCAAGACGCAGACAATATCATACAATGAGAGGACAATCGACCTCACGAGAACAGTCTCGATCGGCCTCAAGAGGGTGGCAGCAAACAGGCTTCCCGATGTCGTAAAAGGGATAAGGGGCCTGACGAACAAGGACAAAGTAGCAGAGCCAATAGAGAAAGGAATACTCAGGGCGCAGAACGGGGTGTTCATCTTCAAGGACGGAACCTCGAGGTTCGACGCGACAGACATGCCTATAACGCATTTCTACCCGAGAGAGATCGGCACTCCGGTAGAAAGGCTCAGGGAGCTGGGCTACACCAAGGACTTTGAGGGAAACGATCTCAAAAATGACGACCAACTGGTCGAGATGAAGCATCAGGACTGCATACTTGGCAAAAGAGGGGGAACATACCTGCTCAGGGTCTCCCGATTCAATGACCAGATGCTAAACGGCCTGTATGGCATGGAAAGCTTCTACAACGCCTCGGATCCAAAGGACCTTATAGGGCAACTGGTAATAACGCTATCTCCGCACACCTCGTGCGGAGTGCTCAACAGGATAATAGGGTTTGCCGACGTCAATGTCGGGCTGTCGCATCCCTACACCATCTCTGCAAGGAGAAGGAACTGCGACGGCGACGAAGATACCACGATGCTCCTGCTCGACGCGCTGATAAACTTCTCAAGGGAATTCCTTCCGACCAGCGTCGGCGGAAGCATGGACGCTCCCCTTGTCCTCACCCTGAACCTGCTCCCCGAGGAGGTCGATGACGAAGCACATGCGATGGAGGCTACAAAGGCATACGGATTGGCATTTTACGAAAAGACCTACGCGTACGCGTATCCCTCGGACGTGGACGTGGAGATAGTGGAGAAGAGGCTGGGTCTGGAGTCTGTCTACCAGAACATAAACTTCACGCACAGCTCATCATACAATGCGCTTGCGAACTCGCCGAAACGCAGCCAATACACCCAATTCAAGACAATGCACGAAAAGGTAGAAGGGGAATTCGCCCTGATGGACAAGATTTATGCCATAGACAAGCCTGACGCCGCCAGGAAGCTCATAATAAGCCACTTTATACCTGACCTTATAGGCAACCTTCACTCCTTCTCAAGGCAGACATTCAGGTGCTCTTCCTGCAATGCAAAGTACAGGAGGGTTCCTCTGGCAGGCAAGTGCACAAGGGACGGCGGAAAGCTGCTCCTTACGATATCGAAGGCAGGCATAGAGAAATATCTTGAGATGGCGATAAATCTCGCAGACAGATACAAACTCGACCCTTACATAAGACAGCGCCTCATATTGGTGAGGGAGGAGATAAGCAGCATATTCGCCACCCCCGAAGAGACGATGAGCAACAACACCTCCGGGCAGTTCAATCTGGGAAGGTACATGTAGGAAAAGCATTATATAACTCAAAATGGGAAATGGTCTCATGGTAACGGCATTCCTGATACACGGCGCTTATGGCAATCCTGCGGAGAACTGGTTTCCATGGCTGATGGAGAAGCTCAAGGAGAGAGGACTCAAACTGTACGCCCCTTCCTTCCCGACGCCGAAGGGACAGACTCTGGAGAGCTGGCAAGAGGCATTCAAGACCTACGAAGGCAAGTTGGATGACAAAACAATACTGGTGGGGCACAGCATAGGCGCGACTTTTGCACTCCGTCTCATACAGGACTCAAAGAAGCCCATCAAAGCAGCGTTCCTCGTCTCCGGGTTTGTCACCCCGGCAAACGACCCGAAGAGCCAATTCACCGAGATAAACAAGACCTTCTATGAAAAGCCGTTCGACTGGGAAAGGATAAAGGCGAACTGCATGTCCTTCTACGTCATAAACTCAGACAATGACCCGTATGTGACGCCAAGCCATGCCGAGGAGATATCCAAGCACCTGGGGGTCAAGGTAATAATAATCGAGGGAGCAGGCCACTTCAACAAGAGTTCAGGATATGCGACGTTCCCGCAGCTACTGGACATGATAGACGACGATATATCGTCAAGACTTTAGTCTCCGGATACAGCCTTCACGGCGTTCTCGAGAATATCCAGCCCCTTCTCCAGACTTTCAATAGAAACCGTCAATGGAGGAATTATCCTTATTGTCGAGGTGCCGGCAGGCAGAAGGAGCAGGCCATTGTCAAAACATTCCTCGATGATTCTTTCTCTCTCCCTGACAGCGGGTTCCTTTGTCTTCTTGTCTTTAACAAACTCAGCGCCTATCATAAGGCCCAGTCCTCTAACGTCTCCCAATATCTCGTATCTCTCCTTCATCTCCTCCAGCCTGCCAATTATGGCAGCGCTCCTCTTCCTTATCCCCTTCTGGATGGATGTCTGGTTTCTCTTCAAATACGAGAGCGACGCGTCAGCCGCTGCTATCGCAGCCAGGTTCCCGCCAAAGGTGTTGGCATGCGATCCCGCCGGTATGTCTCCTAGCGACTTCCTCGTCACTGTCACTCCCAACGGAAGGCCTCCGCCGACTGCCTTTGCCATGGCGTAGATATCGGCCTTTACGCCGAAATTATCCAGCGCCAGGAACTTCCCGGTGCGCATATAGCCTGACTGCACCTCGTCTGCCACAAGCAGGATTCCATTTTCATCCGCGATATCACGCACTCCTTCAACAAACTCTTTCGGAGGCACCACGTATCCCCCCTCACCCTGCACCGGCTCCATGAATATCGCCGAGACCTCCTTTCCGGATGCCTCCTTGCCGAGCGTATATTTCTTGATGTAGTCCACGCAGGCCATTCCGCATCCAGGATACTCCTTCCCGAACGGGCACCTGTAGCAATATGCGTACGGCGCATGCAGCGCGGAATTGAAAGGACCGAACCCTTCCTTGTGCACTGACTTTGAGGCAGTGAGGGAGAGCGATCCCATCGTCCTTCCATGGAAGCCCCCGTAAAACGCAAGCGCATACTGCCTCTTCGTGAATGTCCTCGAGAACTTCAGTGCGGCCTCGATCGCCTCAGTCCCTGAGTTGGAGTAGAAGACCTTTCCGAATCCGTCAGGCATCATGCTTACCAGATTCTCTGCAAAGGTCACTGGAAGCTCTGAGTAATAGTCTGTAAAGGCCGCGTGCATCATCTTATCTACCTGGCCCTTTACCGCGCTTCTTATCTCTCTGTTTGCATTGACCCCGAGATTATACACGGAGACGAAGGTCGAGAAATCTATAAACTTGTTCCCGTCCACGTCGTAGGCAAAATCGCCGTCTCCCCTCCCGACAACGAAACGGCTGGACCCCCTTGTGGTAGTCATTATTATCTTGTGGTCCCTTTCCATTATGGACCTTGCCTTCTTCCCTATCCTCACTACCATCCAGTCGCCAATTAACTAGAGAAGTAAGCAAATATTAACTTTGTGCTGCCTTTCCCGTGTCTCTCCTTCTATGTTTGGTCAACAATGCGGCTGCCTCTCCGAGGAGCAGCCCGGCGCTGAATGCCAGTATGATGTCTGCGCCAAGTATTATCGGGGTTGCAACTGCAGGCGAAGCGAACGGAGCCGAAGTCAGGCCGCCGGCGAAGAAATCTGCTGCAAGCCTTATGATGTAGCCTACAATCCAGACCGCCATGACCTCAAATGATCTCTTGTACATGATCTTGCCGTCCTTCTCGAAAATCTCGGCCCCCCTCTCGCCGAACCAGAGCCCTGCGGCTATCCCGGCTATTATCGCAACTGCCACTATTCCAACATCAAGGGCGCTGAGCCCTATGAGGAAATAGGCGCTGAGGATGATGTAGATTATAGGGGTAAAGAAGATTGACCTAACTGAAAAATTGGCTCCCTTTCTCTGGCTTATAACCCTCCTAGCCAAAACGAAGACTATGACGAATGAAAAAACTATGGCGGAATCAAGGGCGCCCCCTGGTGCAGCGGCTGAAGCCATAGTACCAGATCAGCTCATTTCTTCGGAGCCGTAGGCCTGCCGCTTGCCTGTGCCTTCTGCACTATCTCCAGAGTCGAATTGAGCTGCGAAGCGTCCTTGGAATCTATCTTCTCCGCAAGGAACTCGAGGTGCTTTATGTTGGACTTCCTCTGCTTGAGCCTCGTTGAGGTGACAATGCTGACGTAATTGGCG
>DAHVAM010000011.1 GCA_027314605.1 Microcaldota archaeon | reverse complement strand
AAGTATATAACGTCAATATGGTCCACATAGTCGACAGCAGTTATCTTTACAAGATAATCGAAGCCGTTCTTCTTCATGGAAGCGACGGTATCGAGGAGGTTGGAGCGTTCAGTCTTCAATCACACCACCAAGCTTATTCTGCAACTTCATCAATGCGCCGAAAAGATTCTCCGGCCTGGGAGGACATCCTGCTACGTAGACATCCACAGGAAGAACCTGGTCAATGCCTTTCACTATGTTATAGCTCTCCCACCACGGCCCGCCGCAGGTTGCGCATTCGCCGAAGGCTATGACATACCTGGGCTTCGCCATCTGCTCGTACATCCTCTTGATCTCAGGCACCATCGATTTGGTCACCCATCCTGCAATGAGCATCACGTCGCACTGTCTCGGCGTCGCGCGGAACAGGAGATATCCCTTCCTTTCAGCGTCAACCCTTGCCGATCCGAAGTTCATCAACTCTATCGAGCAGCATGCGAGGCCGAACTGCAGTGGCCAGAGCGAATTGTTCCTCGACCACCTCACCATGTCGCCCGAGGCTGCCTTTGTGAGGTCTGACAGCTTAGAGAATACTACGTTCGGCCTAACCTCCCTGCCCTTGAGCGAGTCTGCAACAAGCTTGTCCATCTCGTGCTTTGCATTAGTGAATTCCTTGCTCTCGTGGTCTATCTCTTCTTCCATTCAATCCCTCCTTGTCGCAAGCAGTATCGCAAATAGCTCGAATACGGATCCGAAGACGGCAAACCCGATCACCGCGATGTTGACCCTTGATGAAAGGTCCTTTGCAAGTATAGCCCACACAAGTATGACAGCGGCTATTATCTCGAATGCGAGAAAGGCCGAGAAATAATGGAAATACTCCTTCATCAGCGTCAACCTTCTGCCTCTGCTCTCCTCGCTGCTCTCAAAATTTAGCGTCGAGACAGGATTGGGCTCGCTTCTTTTTCTTATGAGCTTGGAGAAGAGGAGCAATGATGCTGGGAAAAGCAACGAAAAAACAACAAACACCAATACGGCTAGGTAATCTGACGCCATGAGATGCATACAATAAATAGCTTAATATTGTTTTGTCTGCTTAAGTAGCATTTACCGATAAGTAGAATGGAGATTCAATGGCAGTTACATTATCGAATTTTGCCAAGGAGGTGCTCAGTGCCGGCTCAGTGAAGATAAGAGTCGTGAGAAGCGGCATGTACCAGCAGATGACCTTCAAGATTAGGAAGGTCAAGGCGGGGAACATAGAGTACACGGAGCTCTACATCGACAGGATGATAGACACCCATGAGATAATAAGGATATCTGGAGAGATTGGGCTCCCCGTCGAGGCACAGAATGGCAAGGCGTTCCCCGAAGGCACAACAGCCTCGGATTTTCAGGGCATCTGACTCACCTCACCTTTGCATAGGCCTTCAGGAGGAACATGCTTTCCTCCGTTTTGGGGAAGTTTTTATTTATCCTGCTTAAGATCTCAGCGAAGTCGTATTTTTTTGAGGCGACAATCACAACATTTCCCGGGGGATGCGCGTAATTGACAGTGTAGACCTTGAAAAGCCTCTTCAGCCTGGCCATCAACCCGTGCCTCTTTGCAACGGCCCTCAGGGTCAATGCATAGTTTATCGCAAGAATCCCGTCAGGTGAGAGTGCGTCATGGATATTTTTGACAAATCTCTCATCGAAGAATTCGCCAGGGATGTTCCCTGAGACGTATGGATCTGAGATTATGAGATCGTACTTCCCTCTTTGCTTTCCTATGTACGAGTATCCGTCTTCTACGATTATCCTCGCGTCAAGCCTCTTGGGGAGGAAGGCCTCCGAGAGCCTTACCATCTCGTCGCTTATTTCCACGACGTCAATCTCTGCCTTGTTCCCGAAGGTTCGTTCCAGTTGGAAGGGGATGGTGCCTCCCCCAAGTCCGATCATAAGCACTTTGGGCCTTTGGAAGACCGCAGGAAGGGGCATGAAATAGTCCCAATACTGATGGGTGAAAAGAGAATTGTCAAAGAGCTGCGAATGTATGACGTGGTCGTAGATCAGTTCCCTCTTTCCCCTTTTCTTGACGGCAACGACATTCTTGCCATCTATCCTCGCGGAGGCCAGCACTTTCCATCCCAGTATCCCGTAGATAATGTCCTCAATGCCGCCCATTGGATCGCCAGTCACACCTTGCGCCCTGTCTTGTGCATCTTGCACATGCCAGTGCCGGGGTCATAGTCGTTCTCGCATACAGGCCTGCCGCAGAGCGAGCAGGTGTACCTTGCAGGTTTTCCGCAGATGTGGCATAGCGCGGTTTTCATAACATCACGACCTCTCGAGCTCCTCTATGCTGACTATGCTTCCCAGGAGCTCCTTGGCATTCCCCAATGACATCGGCTTCATCCCCTTGCTTTTAGCGTATTTGCATTGATACAGTATATAGCTTTCGTTGACCTTCGTGTTCGGATCTATCTCCTTGCATCGCTCTATGTACGCGATGATGATCTTCGCTGCATCGTTCTCGCTCATCTTCCTAATGTTTGTGAGGTAAGGGGCCAGAATTAGGTTGACTGTCCTGTGCCTCACGTCTGCGATAGGCGTGGCTAGAAGCTTCTCTATCCACGCGTACCTCCTCTCGAGATTCGGATCAGGAGGCGGCAGCCTGGCTTCAGGAACCTTTACCTTCTTCGAGTATTCTATGATCTCCCTGGGCAGATCCTTCCTAGGTATGGGCAGGTTCTTTGCTATCTCCTGCTTGATCATCCTCCTAAGTATGCCTATGGTGACGTTCTCATTCATTATGACGAGGCCTTTGTAGAGCTCCTGCATTGGCAGCGCGAATGCCTTTGTATCCGGGGCGTACTCCAGATACCTCTCAAATGCCATTGAGAAGTTATAATCGTCTTTGGAGATTCCGGAGCCGAGCTCCCTCGCCATCCCGATTATCCCTGCAGTGCCTTCCATCTTCAGGGCCTCCGCCGCTCTCTTCGATTCAGCATCAATGTATCTGAGAAGCGAGCTCCGGCTGTTCAGGGCGCTCGCAAGCATCCTCGCGTATACGTAGCTCATCAGGTAGGCATACTTCAGGTCCTTCATATTCGCCTTGTGGAATCCTATCTTCCTCTCGGAGAGGGCTTCCTCAAGCCTTACCCTGCCCTGCTCCATGAATTTTGCATCAAAGCCTGGATTCAGCTGTGCTACAAGTGCCTTTGCCTCTTTGAGGAACGGATATTTGTAGGCAAGCTCAAGCCTTGAATCCTCCGAAGCTCCCATGTTTGTTTATCTCGGAGAAGGGATATAAAAGTATCATCTGTGGACAGTACATCCTGGCTTCTGGGAATCCTTAGATGCAGCGTTAGGGAATATCCCTCATCGGCGATCTGCTTCCTGCGCGATGAACCTGTTCATGAAGTCATCCGATTACATTTGCCCCGGATATCTGGAAGGCCTGCAGCCCTGCGCCGCATGTATTCGACCATTCCACCTCTATGCTGTACAGTCCCTTGCCAAGCGTCACGGTGTTTGATGCGAGCGAGACAGAGTTCGCCGGCCAATAGGCGTTGTTGTATATGCTATTCCAGGTCGTGGAGCCTTTGGGCAGATACCATGCGGCTATGGCGTTGTCAGCATAAGCGCCGAATGTAACCGCAGCCTGCGAGCTGAGGTATATGTTGGTCGATGCGAGAGAGAGCGTCGAGTTGTAACCGGGAGAGCAGGCGATGGCATTGTTGTTGAGGTAGCTTAGGCTTGAAGGAAATTGCGTTGCGGCGATTCCAAAGTAATTTCCAGACCATCCGGAGGTTCCGTAGGCGTACGCTATTCCCGAACTGCCCGATTTTGGCGCCCAGTCGCCGTTGTTCACTATAGTATAGCCAGGAGGAAGCTGCGGCATGCCGTTGTACGCCGCTATCTGTGAAGTGGAGTTCCCTACAGCGGCGAGGACTGCGTAGATCGGGGTGGTGAAAGGCTGCGAGTAAGCATAGAAGCTGCCGCTGAAGGAGACCTTCTCGGAGCAGTTGAGAATCGGATTCGATATGGGAGAGTTACAGAATTTTCCCCTGATGTTGTAGAAGCCCTGCACTGGAAGTCCCTGCGCTGCGCTTGTTGTCAGGTTCGCCATGCATGACGCCTGCCTTCCGGGGTAAAGAAGGCCTGGCACGCAGACCCCTGTATAATTGACCTCCCTCAGGGTGACTGTCAGGTTGGTAACGTTGACCGGGCCGTTTGCCTTGTTGGCTATCAGGAAGGTGGCAAGCGAGAACCGTTGCGCCTTGTTGGAATAGTAGCCCATCAGGTTGCATGTCACCGACCCGAACGAGGAGCACTGCGCGCCTATCTCAGTCCTTGTAGTCGAGACAAGAAAAAACACCACGAGGATAGCCGCCGCAAGTATAACCAATACGAAGCTGTATGTCGTCAGGAATTCTACTGCTGATTGCGCCTTCATGGGATGCCAGGATTTATGACTAATAGGACATACATTTTAAAAACACCACCTCCGAGGAGGCTGGCCTGCAAAGGCAAATATGTTTAAACCAAAAGGCAGGAATAGTATCATGCTTGACAGACTGAGGGCAACCAGGCTTGGGCAGGTCTTCCTGATAGGCAGGGAGATAGCCATAAACGAGGCGGAGCACGCCTACGAGAAGACAGTCCTAGAGATAGGGCCGGGCCATGGCATACTTACGAGGGAGCTCTGCATCAGAGCCAAGAAAGTAATTGCGGTGGAGAAGGATACCCTCCTTTACAACGAGCTTAGGAGGAACCTCGATTTCGGCAATCTCGAATTGATAAATGCAGACTTCCTCGACCTGACTGCAGAAACGCTTGACCCTGAGAGCATAGACATAGTCATAGCGAACATACCATACAACATATCAAGTGAGGTCATCGACTGGCTTGTGAGAAACGGGAAGGAGGCTGTCCTCTGCCTGCAAAAAGAATTCGTCGAGCACATGCTGGCAGAGCCTGGGACTAGGAAATACTCTAAGCTTAGCGTCTTCTCCTCGCTCTCCCTTGCCATCAGTGAGATAATGGACGTACCGAAAGGCAATTTCAACCCGGTTCCTTCGGTTGACTCGGAGATAATATTCGTCAAGCCGAAGGCTGGAAGACTGGCAGAGGCAGAGTGGGGCATAGTGGGCTGCCTGATGCAGCACAAGAAGAAGACTGTGCGCAACGCCCTGATAGACTCCAGGGCTTACTTCGATGCGAGCAAGGAAGAGATGGACAAAATCTCAAAGGCGACCCAGTCTTCCGGGAAGAGGGTATTCACCCTGACGCCTCTGGAACTCCGCGAGCTTGCAGACAAAATCATAGGATTCAGAAGCCAAAGAAAGGCTCATGAATCTCCTTGAGCAGCACGCCATTCTTGACATTCTTCCTGAATTTCTCCTCAGCCTCCATGGACCTTTCCTTTCCCAGCACCGCCTTGTAATGCATTGGAGCAACGGCCTTCGCCTTTATCTTGTTTGCCGCCTCTATCGCCTGGTCAGGGTCCATCGTATAAGTCCCGCTCATTGGTATGAGCGCCAGATCTACATCAATCTTTTCCATTTCAGGGATGAAATCGGTGTCTCCTGCATGGTATACAGTCATGCCGTTGGCTTCAACGATGTATCCCACCCACCTGTTCCCCTTCGGATGCTTGTCCAGCCTCTCGGTTACGACATTGTAGGCAGGTATGGTGCTGAACCTGACAGCGCTTGACGAGTAGCTCTTATTTGGCTCCACTCCGCTTGTCTTCCCTATCTTGAGCTTGTCGATGCTGTCGTGGGGCACGAATATCTCAGTATCCGAGTCCGCAATCTTAGATATATCGTCCATGCTCAGATGGTCAGGATGAGGGTGCGTTATCAATATAACGTCGGCCCTCGGCGAATGCGCAGGCAACCTGAACGGGTCTATATATACCTTCTTTGCTCCGACTTCCAGCATGAAAGACGCATGTCCGATCCATTTTAAGAATTCCATGTCCACGTATGCACCGATATTACTTGACATTCAAACTTTTAAATAATGATACTTTTACTAGGTCTACGAGGAAGAGGAAAACTATTGAAAGCCCTATTATCGAAAGTATAGGTCCGGCATTTATCTTAGTGACCAGTATCCCGTAATAGGAGAAGATTAGCCCGGCGGCTATCCCTATCCCCGAGCTCACCAAGAGCGCATTGCTGGGTCTCGACTTCCAGAAGAAGGACTTCTCGCGCAGGTTGAATATCGAGAACTTGTCGGAGATGTCCAGCAGAAGGAAGGCGCAGGTCTGGAACTGCGCCAGGCTGAGACCGAATATGCCGCGCATAGGGAGCAGGAAGAGCGCCTCAGCAACGAGCACGGCCCCGACTATCCCCATGGCGTACATTATCGATCTGACCTTCCATATGTCTGGCGTCATGGAGAATGCGGCGTTGTCCGTGGCTATCGCTATGTTGACCATGTCGTTGGTGAACATGAGAAGAATCAGCAGGAATGGCGTTATGGCGACGAATCCATGCAGCCCCAGATAGAGTATGGCGATGAACCCAACTATCTGGACCACCTTGGATATCTTTGTCATTGCGTAGGTCAACATCCTCTCGAATATCCTCCTGCTCTCCTTTACCGCCTCTACGATGACCCCTATTCCCTCCTCGGTTATCACCATCGCCGCAGCGCCCTTGGCCACGTCTGTCGCGTTGCTGACGGCTATCCCGACCTCCGCCTGCTTTAGCGCTGGCGCATCGTTTATCCCATCGCCAGTCATTCCCGTGATGTTGTGGTGGCTCTGGAGCGCCTTGACTATAGTGTATTTGTCTTCAGGGAATATGTTCGAGAATCCTGACGCATGGCTTATCATGGAAAACAGCTTCCTGCCCTTTGCCTTCACCGCGCTGAGATCGATAATCCCGCCACGGAGGTCAAGGCTTCTGGCCGTCTCCCTTGCAACAGCCACATTGTCTCCAGTAAGCATCTTAGTATCCACACCAAGCTCGGAAAGCTCCCGTATCAGATCCTTTGCATCGTCACGCAGCTCGTCATAAAGCGCTATGACCCCCACAAGCCTCAGTTTCCCTTGTCTGCCTACAGCGATAGCAAGGCTCCTGTATCCCTTCTTTGCGTACTCGTTAACGATATTGGAAACTGCCGCTTTCTCTTTTCCAGCGGAGCCGCAGAGATCCATGATCACCTGGACAGCGCCCTTTACAACAGAATACTCCTTTCCGCCGCTTCTTATGAGCGCCTCGGTTCTTTTTGTCGACATCCTGAACGGCTTGAAACTTAGCTGCTTTCCCGTCCGTACGTGTCTGCTCTTCGCATAGTTGAGCAGCGCGTTGTCTATCGGATCCCTATCTTCTTCCCTTGAGGCCTCTGCCGCATATCTGACCAGCTCGTCTTCCTTGGCGCCGTTAAACGGCCTGATTTCCTTGACGGCGATCTTGTTCTTCGTAAGCGTTCCAGTCTTGTCCATGCAGAGGACGTCCATCGTCGCAGTGTCCTCTATGGCATCGAGTTTCCTGACAAGTATCGACTTCTTCTGCAGCTTCTCAGTCCCCAGGGCCATGGCGACAGTGAAGGCAGGGGGCAGGGCCACAGGCACAGAGGCAAGAAAGACAATTAGAAGGAATGGCAGCATCCCTACAGGGCTAGAGTGCAAAGCCAGAGTCCCATAAAGAAAGAGAACGATTATTATGAGGACATCGATAGCAACAAGGTACTTCACCATGTGCATTATTGTGGACTGGATGTGGTGCTTGGGCCTTGCCAATTCCACCAATGTCGCTGTCTTTCCGTAGAGGGTTCTCCCCCCTGTCCTTATGACAACGCAGGTCGCCTCTCCGGCCCTTACCACGGATCCCGCATAGGCGATGCCTGACGATTCCTTTGTAACAGGCAGGGATTCCCCTGTGATTACCGACTCGTCTATTTCCAGATAATCGCACTCGATTATCTTTGCATCGGCGGGCACTATGTCCCCGAATCTTATCCGTATTACGTCTCCAGGAACCAGAAGCCTCGAAGAGATTGTCTTCCATGTGCCTGACCTTGTGACACGGGAATTAGACTCAAGCCTCTGCTTCAGCGCCTGTATCGATAAGTCTGCCCTGTACTCCTCGTAGAAGGCCACTGTGGTGTTGAGCAGCAATAGGGCCACGACTATGTATACGTCATTCGTGTTCCCAAGAAAATACGATAGAATGATTATGAGTATAAGGAGCAGTGGCACAGGACCGGTGAACTTCTTGGCGAACAGAAGGAAATAGTTCTGCCTCTTTTCCTCTACTTGGTTGTAGCCCCACTTCCCAAGCCTTTTCTCTGCCTCCGCTTCTGAGAGGCCGCTTTTCCTTGAGCCTATCTTCTCTAAAGTCTCCCTTATTCCAAGGTTTTTAAACTCGTCACTTGTGGCCATCGTTATTACGAAAACGGCAAACTATAAAAATGACTGATTCAGGATGCGGTCTGGCGAAGCAGGCTGCTGTTATACCAAGGCGTTCGCGCAGGAGGCGCAGTACAGTACGGAACCTAAGATGATCTGGCCCTTTTCAGTTTGTAATGCGAGATTATCATTGCCGCAGCCTTTTCTGGCGGTATCCTTGTGTTGTCTATTTCCAGATTCTCCACAAACGGTATCGCGGACAGATGGTTGTACTCCCTCAGTAGGTTGCCTAGCTGCTTTTGCGATCTTATCTTGAAGAAGCCTTTTCTGGAATTGCTCTGCACTCTCTTGAGGAGCGCGGCCCTGCTGCAGTACAGCCTTACGAAGTGAACCTTCCCTCCGTGCCTTTTCACCCTTCTGACAAGATCCTTTATTATCTCGTCGTTCTTGCCCTTCGCATAGGCCGATGTGAATATCAGTGAGACCCCCTTCTTTGCCGCTTCCTCTATCATCTCCGCCCTGAACTTTAGCACAAGCCTGTTGAATGAGGGATCCCCGAAATCAAACACAGATCTCACGAACTCGATGCTGAGTTGGTTGTGGAAGAGCCTGTAGTTTGTCAGCCTTGAAAGTTCCTTCGAGACGGTGAATTTGCCGACTCCGGGAGGGCCGTAGAGATAGACCAAGTCCATCAGAATCGAATCCTATTGGACGCAGCTTCTTAAAAGGCTATGCACTCTCGAAGATGTCGCCGAACGCCTTGCAGAAATATCCAGTGGCGTGATGCACCGCCCTCTCGCCGCTTGCTGTCAAGGAGTAGACAATCACCTTGCCGCTTTTCTCTCCGTCTATCAGGCGCGCCCCCTTCAGCTCCCTGAGAGCCGGATAAAGGGTGCCGGGCTTGGGCTTATCGCCCCTCCTCTTCTCTATCTCCCTCGCTATCTCCTCCCCGTGCATCTTCCTCCTGGAGAGCAGCCAGAGTATCTGGAACGAGAGAAGGCCGCGCATGTCGCAGCCGTATTTGCCCTTCACATCGATTACCCTGCAATATATAGGGCATCCTATATATTTAAATATTTTTATCTGCCTTATGTATGATGTACCGTAATTGGGCAAGTGGATGTAATGAATGGATGCGAATGTGGCGGAATTAGATCCGGAGTGAGGAGCTTCCTGACAAAGGAAGAGAAGCTGGAGATCCTGAAGAATTACAAGGAGGAGCTCGAAAAGGAGGTTCAGGGCGTCTCGGAAAGGATAAAGCAGTTGGAAAAGAACAATTGAGCTGTTTCTTTCTTTTATTTTTAACTTGCAAATATTTGTGATACCATGGTAGCGAAGATAAAGATCAAGATAATACTGGGAAGTACTAGACAGGGAAGGTTCGGAGACAAGCCCGCAAGCTGGCTTTATGAGGAACTTAAGAAAGACGAATCGATAGACGTGGAATTGCTGGACCTGCGCGATTACAATATGCCATATTTTAACGATTCCGGTTATCCATCGATGCACAAGGGCCCGTACGCCGATCCGATAGTCCAGAAATGGTCTGAGAAGATAGATGAGGCCGATGCGTTCGCAATAGTGGCTCCTGAGTACAACCATGGCTACCCTGCGGTGTTGAAAAATGCCTTTGACGTTATATACAGGGAATGGAACAACAAGCCAGTCGGATTCGTAAGCTACGGCAGCGCCATGGGAGCCAGAGTCATAGAGCAGCTTCGCGAGGTGGCAATAGAGCTGCAGATGGCCCCGATAAGGAACGCTATACACATACCCTTCGAGGTGTACATGAACGCGGTGGGCAAAAACCCTCCGCTTGATCCTTCGATATTCGATCCTATCAGGAAGAGCCCCATGGGCGACAGGCTGAGTGGATTCAAGGACCAGCTGCTCTGGTGGGCCAGGGCGCTCAAGGCGGCACGTGAAGCGAAAAGCTGACGAAGATTCCGAAAGGTCAGGATAGCCTTTTATAAATATCGGATACTAAATATTGAATATCCGATAAGAATGATTCGATGACGGGAGACCCTAACTGGACAGGAAATTTCGGAGACATGCGGTGGAGGAGGAGCTTCGGCCAGAGGGGCTGGCTCAGGCCTACTGTCATAAGGGTTTTGGAATCGGGGCCGAAGAACGGCATAGAGATCATGGACAGCATAGGAGAGATGAGTCACGGCTGGTGGAGACCTTCACCCGGTTCGATATACCCGCTCCTAGAACAGCTTGTGAAGGATAGCGTAATCAAGAAGGGCAAGGACGGAAAGTATGGGCTTACTGGCACATACAGGGAAGGAACTGGACCTCAGAATAATACAGAGGAAGTACTCCTGAATATGGAGAGCAACATATCATACCTTGAGGAGCTCGCGGCTGGCAGCGTAAAGGAATTCTCAAGATACAGGAAGAGGATAGATGATATGTCAAGGAGGATTTCCAGGTTGTGATCAAATGGCAGACATGATAGTCGTAGAGAACCTGAAGAAGGACTATGGCGATGTCAAGGCCGTGGATGGGATCTCTTTCGAAGTGAAAGAAGGGGAGATATTCGGATTGCTAGGGCCTAACGGCGCCGGCAAGACGACCACGATAAAGATGCTTACAACTCTTCTCAAGCCCACAGCCGGGCATGCGAAGATCGCGGGCTTCGATATACTGAAGGATTCCACAAAGGTTAGGGAGAATATAGGAATAGTGTTCCAGGATCCCTCGCTTGACGAGGACTTGACTGCCAGAGAGAATTTGGAATTCCATGCGATTCTTTACAAGATGGGCAAGGAACAGCGGGAAAGAAAAATCGCCGAGGTGCTGAAGCTGATAGAGCTAGAGGACAAGGCAGACGTTCTTGTCAAGAACTATTCGGGAGGACTGAAAAGAAGGCTGGAGATAGGCAGAGGGCTTATCCATGAGCCCAAGGTGCTCTTTCTTGATGAGCCTACCCTGGGACTGGATGCTCAGACAAGGAGACACATCTGGGAATACATCAAGAAGCTCAACGACCAGCAAAAGATAACATTGATTCTCACAACCCATTACATGGAAGAGGCAGACTATCTTTCAAGCAGGATAGCGTTTGTCGACCATGGCAAAATAGTCGCTCTTGATACCTCAAAGGCCCTCAAGAACAAACTCGGCGGAGACGTGATATCCGTGCAATTCAACAAAGGCGTAGAAGAGTTGGCGAAACACTTCAAATCCCTGAAATGGGTAAAGACGGTTGCGAGGCATGGCGACTTCCTGGATCTGACTGTAATGGAAGGGGAGACCAAAATACCTGAAGTGATTAAAATCGCGGAGCGCAGGAAGGCCACAGTCATTTCGGTAAATCTCCACAAGCCAAGCCTTGAGGATGTATTCATCTATTTCACCGGAAAGACAATAAGAGAGGAGGCAGGGGACCAATTCAAGGAGCACATGCGTTCGCGCATGAGGAGGAGAGGGTAGGCAATGGTAGATTCAAACGCCATATACGTGCTCTGGCTCAGGGACGTCAAGCGATTCGTCAGGGCGAAGTCAAGGATCATAGGCATACTCCTCATGCCGATATTCTTCCTTCTAGGACTTGGCCTGGGGTTGGGGAGCATCGTAAAGTTGCCCACAGGAGGCGACTACCTTGATTTCATAGTTCCCGGAATAGTAGGGATGTCGCTTCTCTTCACTTCAATCTTCACAGGTTCTGCAGTCCTGTGGGACAGGCAGTTCGGATTCCTTAAGGAGATACTTGTCACTCCCAATTCGAGGGTCTCCATCGTCATAGGAAGGATATTCGGCGGCGCGACGACAGCCCTCTTCCAGAGCCTGATTGTCGTGATAATTTCCTTACTGATAGGCTTCCATATGCATGTCTCAGTGGTCACTCCGCTCGCGATAGTCTTCATGCTATTGATAGCTGCGACATTCATCAGCCTTGGCCTTGCGCTGGGTTCATTGATAAGCGATTTCCAGGGATTCCAGTTGGTGACCAGCTTCTTCACCATGCCTCTCTTCTTCCTTTCAAACGGCATCTTCCCCGTAAGCATCCTGCCTCCCTACGTCAGGATAATAACGTACCTGAACCCGCTGACATACGGAATAGACGGATTGAGGATAGCATTCCTGGGAACCGGCACATTCCCCATATGGATAGACCTGCTTGCGCTTGTCATCTCCACGGTGGTATTGATGGCGCTGGCCTCGTTCGCATTCAGCAAGACCGATGTAGGCTGATCATCGCTTCTCATGCTTCTGGTGCAGGCGTTTGTCGACTCCGAGCGGCTCGTTCCTGTTTGCCAGGAAGTAGACTATGAATCCGGAGACAGGCAGCGTCAGTCCGAGCATTATGCTAACCGAATCAAACTGGGTGAGCAGCGCAAGGCAGGATATCACGCCTAGCAGTCCTGTTATAGAGATCCAGCCTATGCTGAGCGGAACCTTGAAAGGCCTCTCCAGATGCGGCGCAACCCTCCTGAGATGCAGAAGCGCCATGTTGATTATCGCAAACGTTAGCAGGGAGCCGAAGCTTGTCACCTTCGCAACCGCATCCACCTTGCCCAGAGGTATGAAGAGCAGGGCTATCAGAAGCGCAGCGATCGAAGCGATATAGGGCGTGCCTCTTCTGCCCACCTTCCCGAGGACTCTAGGGAGGGCGCCCTCCCTTGCCATTCCATATATTATCCTGGAGCCGACTATGAGCAGCACCAGCGCCGTGTTGAATGTCGTTATGAGACCCGCTATGGTGAGCATGAAGTAGGCATTCCTTCCGAAAGCCTGGGAAACGGCGAGGGCAAGCGGCGCATTCGACTGCGAGAGCTGCTGCCACGGCACAAGGATCACAGCGGCAAGGGAGACGGCTATGTAGAAGACGGTGCTGAGCGCAAGCGAGATGAGCAAACCTCTCGGAATGGTCTTCTCGGGGTTTTTCGTCTCTTCGGAGAGGTTTGTGATGTTGTCGAATCCTATGTACGCGAAGAAGACAAGTATTACTGCGCCGAATATCCCCGAGATTCCGGACGGGGAGTAGGTCAGGTTGGTGGTGGAGGAACCGGCCTTCGTGATCCCCGCGGCTACGACAACAAGCAGTCCCGCTATCGCAACCAGGCTCAGTATGGTGTTGAGCCCTATCGACTCCTTTATGCCTATTATCGATATTAGTGTAAGTCCGGCAAGCAGCAGCGCTGCAAGTATCGGCATTGGTATTATGAACAGGCTCTGGAAGTATCCAGCGAATCCGAGTGCGACAGCAGCAGCCGCTACCACTTCTGTTATCAGCATCATCCATTCGGAGAGGAATGAGAGTAGCCTGCTCCCGTATGCCCTTCCCACGTAGATGTACTCCGATGCCGCCTTCGGATACATTGATGAGAGCTCAGAGTACGACAGGCCGGTGAAGAGAGCGATCCCTGCTGCGACAAGGAACGCCAGCCAGACTGCGCCTCCGGCTAAGCCAGAGGCTCCTCCGACAAGCACGTATATTCCTGCCCCTATGATGTTGCCGACGCCATAGGTGACTAGCTGAAAGAGACCAACCTCCCTCCTAAGCCTGCCGAAGCCCTTTGCCATCATTATCACTTAAAAAGGGATTGCTCAGCCTTATAACTTTTATCATGCATGCCGAATCGAACCGATGCGCCGGTTTAGGCGCATCTGAACGCTAGCTTATAGCGCTTTGGAGCATTTAAGCCACCCTGATCCAGGTTTCGAGGATCTGAGACCAGATTTAGCACGCCTGGTTCCTTATTTCAACGTCAGACAATACCCAGTATGCTCAGGATTATCACGCTAAGAATGGCTACTATGTAGATTCTAAGCCCTATCATCAGGTACTCTTCCTTTTTGGATAGCACCATGCGGCCAAGCTTCTCCTTCTTTACAAAGGTTGCGTGGTCCCCTATCACACCGATTATCTCCTCTTTTGTCATCATCGCATTCAATTCGTGGTTTGCGTTCATATGTGTCCGCCTTGTACTAGCAATATTGCTAGAATGGTATTCATCACAATTATTCCGATTATTATCGCTACAACAGCGATGTTCGTAAGTTTTCCATTAACCTTGTCGCCCATTAGGCTCTTGTCATTCACAAGGAAATAAAGGAAGATCAGCGCAGGTGGCATCAGTATTGTCGCAGTGATCTGTACCAATAGCGTAAAAAAGCCAAGAGGCGCATTCGGTATGAGCACTATGAGTGCTGCGCCAACTATGCTTATGAAGAAAACCGCGTAGAATGGTTTTGCTTCCCTGAATTTTCTGTTGAGGCTGTGCGGAAGGTTCATTACTTCGCCGAAAGCCCATGCCGATGAGGATGCCAGAGCGAAGGCGGCTACGAATCCCGCCTCGAACAGCCCTATTGAAAATAGTACTCCACCGTATTGGCCCATCACCTTTGCGATGCCATTGGCGAAGTCAAGGTCGGTATAAGACAGTGCGCTTGTGCCGCCCACATGCAGAGTCAGGGCCGTAAGTATGACAATCGCTACGGAGATGATCCCCATCAAAACTGCTCCGGTGAAGGTGTCTAGTTTCCCATAGAACAGGTCTTCTTTTACGCCTCCCTTGTCCACGACGGCCGATTGCTGATAGAAGAGCATCCACGGGGCTATTGTGGTTCCGAGGTTGGCAATCAGCAGGAATACAAACGCGGTGATTGAACTGCCTAGAGGTATTCCGGAGAAGGAAAAGGCCTTTTCTATCTGCGCTATGGTGGGATGCGCCATGAACGCCAGTGGAATATACACCAAGTTCAGGATGGCGAATACGAGAATTATCTTCTCTATGACCAGATACCTCCTGAATGAAAGGATGAAGAGAAGCACTGCGGCGCTTATCAAGACACCATAAACCAGCGGAACGCCGATGAACAGCAGTGCCGCCCCCATGCCTATGAACTCGGTTATCATGGTCAGGAAGTTGGCTATGATGAGGTCGCCCATGGAGAACAGGCCCCAGCCTTTCCCGAACCTGCTGAAGATCAACTCGGCATGTCCGCGGTGCGTCACATCCCCAAGCCTCACTGTCATCTCCTGGACAATGTAGGCCACGAAGAGCATCAGGATCAGGAACGGTATGAAGATGCTTATTCCGTAAGTCGCGCCGGTTATAGCGTAGGTGATGACTCCTCCTGCGTCGTTGTCCGCCAGCATCACGAGCATCCCAGGGCCTATTAGGAGTAGTAACAGCACCACCTTCTTCAGGAGAGATTTTTCAGATTTGAGGCGGTCTATCTGCCTCCTCTCTTTCACGCGCACTAGGTCTTCAGACTTTATGTCGTCATCCTGCTTCTGTTCTCCTTTGCTCTCGGCACTCCGCCTTGTGTTTTTCATCGGACCGCCTTGTTATGCAGACGCCATGCGTGTATATCAAACTTGAATATTGATACTCAAATGCTATTGGAATAATACTAATAAAGTATTTAGTCCTTTCGTTAAATACCATGAATATGGAAGCAGAGTTATTAAAAAACTAATTATTTATAGTTTTTAGAGTTTAAAACCAAATAGAGACCGATTGCATCATACATTCTTGCCGATTTCTTAAGGATTTAATAATTTATAGGTATAATGCTAATACCATAGGGGAAATATGGCAGATACTGCTAGCAATAAAATAAAACTGGACGAGATAGACTTGGCGATAATATCACATCTCTCCCAGGATTCCAGAATGAGTTTTGCTAGGATCTCAAAGGCGACAGGCTATCCCGATGCGACAATACAGCACAGGTTCAGGCGCATGATGGAGAACGGAGTCGTAAAAAGATTCACCATCGAATTGAATCCCGTCTATGTAGACCATGGCTCCGTTTCCTTGGCTCTTTTAAAGACCACTTCAGAGAAGCATGACGCCGTGCAGAAGAAGCTTGAGGCCCTGCCCGAGGTCACTGACATATATGTGGTCTTTGGCGAATATGACTTCATAATAAAAATCAGCGGAAAAGACCTCTCTCATATAGACGACATAATGAGGGACAAAATAAAGGTAATCGAGGGCGTTTCAGAGCTTAGGGAGATAGCTGTTGTCGAGGAGCCGAAGCATTACCACAGAGACGTATTCGGAAAGATATATTCGGACTGACTCTGGGTTTTCCTTGGGAGCCCTATTATAGAACAACAGGAGGAACTTGTCGTTGTCTATCACTATGAAGAACTTCCGTATTTCATACGCAGTAAGGCCCTCGGCCTGGCTGCCGTATTTTGGGATACGGCTTCTTCTGAACCGCTTTACATAGACCTGATGGACAATTGTTCGGATGTCTTCGATGTCATGTTTTGCCAAGGTTGGCAAAACGGCTTGTAGTTTCTGCTTCAATTCCGTGCATTCGAGCTTCTGTTTTATCGTCGTAATTTGCAGAATGGGCCCGCGGAGAATCGGACTCCGGTCTCCGCCGTGTGAAGGCGATGTCTTACCATTGGACTACGAGCCCACCGTAAGTTTTAGTATTGGCTCAGAAGATATAAAAAGGAGAATCAGACGCTGAAGTACTCCCTGAACTTTGTTGTCGTCTCTATCTTCTTGCTCCTTCCGATCTTCTTCGTCTCGACAAATTCCTTCTCTTCCAGCTCCTTCATGTAGTCATAGGTGGAGGCGCCGAAGAGCTTGACTATCTGGCTCTGCAGGACACCGTCGTTCTTGTTTATGTAGGCCAGTATCCTCAGTGCGCCTCTGCTCAGGTCTGGTCCAGTCGCGAGTCTGCTGACCTTTGAGGCGTAAGGCTCCTTGAGGCTGAACATGTACTTGTCACTTATCTTCAGTATCTCCAAGGCAGTGTCGCCGTTTTTGTACTGCACCACCAAGTTGTTGAGAATCTCCTGCAAGGTTCCTACCGAAGCCATTCCCGTGGCAGTGGAAATCTCAGCGACGCTAAGCGCCCTTGGTGACATGAAGAGCGCGGCCTCTACAAGCTTCTTGTAATCTACATTCTCTTCCATATCAGTTCAGCTTTATCAGCACTTCCTGGAAGAACTTCTCCTGGATGAGGGTAACCCTGCCCTTATTCGCAAGAAAGAGAAGGGGTATGAAAAGTCCAAGCAGGTAGTCATCCATCTTAACCGCGTCAAGGAGATAGGAGAGCGTTGTCATATCCTCCTTGTCCGCATGCTTCTTTATGTGACCATAGACATTCTCCATATCTTCCTCTATGTTTACCTGCCTTACGAATATCGGCACCTCGAGAGGAGCCTGCTTTGTCTTTGCGCCCCTCACCTCCGTTATCTTTATCGCCTCGTCAAGCGCCTCTATCAATTCATTAAGCGTCATCCTTCTTTTAACCGGGGGCCTCAGCCTGAGCGCCAGTTCCTCCACCAACGGTGCGACACGTCCTTCGGTTGGCTCGTCTAGCATCTCAGGCTCCGGCGCAAAGGAGAGCATGTTGCTCTTCATCCTCAGGAGTATCGACGCTGCGAGGATTATGTTTGCGGGGACCCTGAGGTCCATTACTTTTAGCTCCTTTACCGCGGCAATGTAGCTGTCGACTACCTCGACGATGTCTATGTTCCACGGATCGAGTTTTTCCTTCTCCACCAACTCTGTCAAGAGGTCCTTCCAGGTATCGTAGTTTACAAAATTCACTATGTCCAATTTCTTTTGTGTGCCTTTCAGTACCTCTTCCACCTGCACTGTCGCCATAAAACTACTATGCACTCTAAGAATAAATATCTTGCCGTCTAGGAAGCAGTGCCAGACGGCATGCCGTAGGGCGGATCGCCGCTGAATCGAATCCGGATTGGAGAATGGATTTATATGAGTTTCCGTCCTTTCCAGTTTGGGATAGAGTATGGTAACGCATGCTATAATGAGCACACGTGAGGGCAGGGCAAGGGCCATCGATGCAGTTGGGAAAAAGCTGAGGGAGCTGAACTCGATGCAGCTGGGATCCAAAGACCTAAACCATGTTCTTGTCGTTGCAGGAGCCGGCAGGCTTACCAGGGATGCACAGGTGCTTGGCGCAGACAGGATCACGATCTCGAGATTGTGGGAGGCTGCGGCGCTCTCGTCCATCAGGAATAGGCCTGGAGATACAGTTGGCGCCTACAGGCTGGTCATAGAGGCGAAGAGGCTGGGACTGGAGGTTAGGAGTCCGCCGCAGTACATTCTGAAGCAGCACCATCTCGATGACATCAAGCCTGACAGCAAGGCAGCCAAGTTCCTGAGGAAGGTGCTTCTGGTAGAACTCGCTGACATGAAAAGGGATTAGTTGGCACTTGACGGGCAGCGCTGCAGGCAAAGGGATTAATAGACAGCCTGCCGATTAACACGGGTTTTTGCGTGGAAGAGGAAAAGGGCATGCTGCTGTTCAGGGACAAGCAGACAAGGCTCATACTCATTCTTGCGGAAGCGAAGAAGGAGTGGTACCTCTCGAATCTCGCAAGGGAAGCCGGAGTGACCTACATACACACAAGCAGATTCATTGGCAGGTGCAAGAAGGAAGGATTGGTAGACTCGGAGAGCCACGGAAAGCTGAAGAGGGTCTTTTTGACTGAGAAGGGAAGAGCCATAGCGAACGGAATACAGGCACTCCTTAACAAGATGAAGGAGGCACCGCAGGCCTCCCCTGAGGCCAACCCGGCGTTCAAACAGCCTCCACCACAGCCCTCTTCCGCATCGAGTTGAGGACGTGCGCGTAGTCCCTGTAGTGGACAAACGATGTTACAGTAATTGTGTACTCTCCGCTCTCGGTTCCGACGTCGCTGTATAGATCTATGCTCGCAACCTTTTGCTCATCTGGCGCCATAGTCCCCAGCTTGACTTCCTTCTCCTTCGATAATCCTGTCGAATCGAGGCTTATCTGTTTCGGCACGCTGACAACCACTGAACCCATTACGGGCTCGCCGGTTATGTTCTTCAGCGTCACCATCAATGTCGACGAGCTCCTCTCCCTCGACTTGAGCCTGTACGGAACGAACTCCGTTTTCATCGAGTATGGGAAGCGCTCAGACAGCTCAGCCGAGACATTCTTCTTGCCAAAAAGGCCAAACAGTCCCATCGTATCATCCTGCCGTGACGTTAACAGATGCGAAGGCGCTGTCTTCCCCTATTACCTTTACAGAGTATATGCCTCCGTTTATAAGGCTTATCCCAACATGACCATCTGCTATCTGTATCCTTCCGCTGAAAGCCAGTGTGACTGATTGCCCGGGGTTCAGCGTGTATCCGAGATCCTGGCCTCCGAAGTCCTCCGAGTTGAATGGCAGGGAGAGCGTCGAGTCGTTCTGCACCATGAATGCAAGATATCTGAACTGCGCCTGCCTTGTAATCGTCTCCTGCTCAAAATTTGCAGAGGCCTGCGCTTCGGCATGCGTCAACAGCCCCTTTATATTCGTGAGGTTCGCGTTGCTGAAGTTGCCTGAATTTATGAGGTTATGCAGCTCCCCTTCGAGCTCGCTGAGGTTCTTTCCGGAAAGCGAGTTGCGGATGTCTGACCCGCTGAGGTTTCCGACTATGCCCCTTATCAGGTCGCTTGACTGGCTCTGGTTGAGATTGTTGGAAAGGCTGCTTATCCCAGGGATTGAGAGGTTGAGCGCTGTGCCTATCTCAGATGACGACGATCCTCCGGCTTCTGCCAGGGCGCTGGCGTTCTTGCTGTTCAATATCCTGCCTATGGCCTCGCCTGTGAGCGATTTCGTCTGGTTGCTGCCGAGCTGGCCCAGCGCTGTGCCTACGACGTTGAATGTTTCATTCAGGAGATCCTCTGCAGTAACGTTGTCGAACGATGGAGGAACTTTCTCCTGGTTCTGCCTTGTGCTGAGGTTGGCCATTGCGTTTTCGGCAGCGCTGGGAACTGAGACGTATACTGTCTCATTTCCAGATAGAAGCACGTGCCTGAGTGTCACTGAATAGTTGGAGTTGTCCTTGACTGTGACTGATACGCTGCTCGAGTTGCCTGCAGCCTGGACCGATGCGGCCGTTATGCTTATGGCAGGCGAGACATTCTCTATCCTTGCCCTGACAGTCTCGTTCAGGCGCTCTGTCTCGTTTGACTGCGCTGTCGCATTGGAATGCGGCAGGAATATGCCTTTGGCCGAGTGCGATAGATAGAAGCTTGCTGTGCTGTTCGAGAAGACAGGCATGACTGTTGGCGAGAAGCTGATGAGTACGCTTGCTGAGGAGTTGGTCGCGACGCTGCCTGAGACAGGCACTACCACTGTTGCATTAGGCACAGTCATCTGGAACGAAGAGCCGTGTATTGTGACAGTTGCAGATGAGATGTTGAACCTCACCATATCGACCCTTGAGCCGAGAGGCACATCCGCCTTTGCTATCACAGTGCTGAAGTTCTGGAGCATGAAGAGGTCAACCGTGCCGCTGGCACCGGTGTTTACCCATGAGGAACCGTTGCTGCCCACGACATGCACCTGCAATGACGAGTAGCTCATGTTCAGACCCTCTGTGCCGTACGGAGCGCTTGGCGGATCAGTCAGCCTTACAACAAGAAGCGAGGCAGCGGCGCTTGGCTGGACAGTTGTTTTGTTTAGATAAAGGTATGCTATTGCCAGCACTATCACGATGAACAGAAGAATCCAGAGGGTTGTTGCGCCTTTTCCCATAATTATCACGAAGGATGAGATGTTCAGATTAAAAAAGCTTATGGCGCCTTGATGAGATGCGCAGGTATGGCTACAACGCCTATCAGTCCTGCGGTTCCGCTCGCGAGGAAGAGCGTTATGAAGAATATCGCAAGAAGGACATACCAGCCTTTCCATACGCGCTTTTGCAGACCTGGCAGCCTTTCCAGTATAAGCGAGGCAGGATATGCGAATATGCCCGCTATGCCAAAGAGGAAGTACATTCCAAGCAGTGCAATTGGCGCGCTCGACAAGCCAAGGTTGTATCCTTCAAATCCATACGCTATAGTCATCACGCCTGCGAGTAGGCTTAGGATCCCCGTGTAATCAAACCTTCCGCCGAATCTTATCACGAATGAGAACGAAAGAAGTATTATGCCGAAGGAGATGAACGGGTCGTAGAACAGTATGTTGTAGCTTCCCGGAAGAGGCCACACGAACTGGCCCCAGAGCCCTGATACGAAAAGATACGCGCCTATCAGCGCCAGCGGGACACTTGCGCCTTTCAGATGCTCGGAGAAATCCGTTTTCTTGTTTTTGTATTCAGTGTAAATCAAAGCTATCGTGTAGAGGAGAAGAAAGCCGGCGAAGCTCGTTGCGAAGAGCGAGTACGCAAGATTGTCTATGAAGACCATGCCACTAATATAATAGCTACCTTTTTATTACTTTTGCAGGCTGTCCTTTTCACTCCTTATCCCTTGCCCATTCTGCGTAAGATTTGAGTTTAACCTTTTGAGAAGACTCTACCCATTCTTCTATGTAGAGTTTTCTGAGCAATGCCCACAAAACCGAGTACGTGGCAATTTATGACGAGGTCGAAGCCGGCCGATTGAGACTCTAGACGATTCCGATTTGGTTCATCAGCCCGACGAGGTCGTAGAACAAACGTTCCTCGATGATTTCCCCGTGGTCGTTCCAGGTCGCCACGGTGCAGAACTCAACCTTGAAGCTCCGGTTGGTCGGCGGGATGGTCTTGCCACCCATCTTCATCGGGCCTTTCATAGTTCCCGTGAAGTCTGCCACAGAACACGTGTGATTACCAGCGGCGAGGAATATCTTGTACGGGCGATTGATCAGGTGGTTGTCCGGGAAAGTTTTGAAGAACTCAACAGCCTCCATATCGTGGTTATGTCGCCCTCGTGTCGGTTCGGGCTGACCAGGCCAGTAAACAGCTACATCTTCTTTATGCCGCTTCCGGAAGGTATCCCAGAGGTTGCTATTGGGCCCAGCATTCCATGCATCGTCTAAGGTCTGCATCAATACGGCAAGGTCTTCAGGTTTCATTCGTGTTTTATCGTCTACCATGTTATCACGTCTCTGAATATCAAACGATGTGACAATTTATAAATATGCCTGGTAGCGGTATTCCCTTAAAACATTAATGAAATCCCGACCGGTCCATTCTTCGATATTCCCTGTTCTTTTATGGAAGTCTAAACAGGCAACACGGATTAAGCCTAAAACCATTAAATACACTCATTTCAATCATATGAGAGTTGTATGAGAGATTTGAACTTTATTTTAGAGAATGCTTGGGAATACAGGGATGATCCTGAAAAACTAATATGGACATTTCAAAGAGCTTTTGAAGAATACCGGGAAAATCCGACTTACTTATTCGAATATGCAAATGCTTTGGACTTC
>DAHVAM010000010.1 GCA_027314605.1 Microcaldota archaeon | reverse complement strand
CATTCAATTTTTATGGAACACCATTAGTGCAAAATCACTTTTATATAAATAACCCCCCGCTACTGCTGCGAAGTCCATTTACTAAGCCTCATGTAAAGACACTTTGCCCTAAGTCCTTCAGGCCATTCTGGCCAATGACGATAAAATATCCCCTTTTTCTTATCTATCTTGAAGCCCCACTTTTTATACATAGCAATTGTTTTTCGGTTATGGACATATAAATCAAGAACAATATCTTTTCCTCTAGCAAATCTTAAAGCACGCTGAAACAGTTCCTTACCAATTCCTTTACCTTGCATTTCTGAAGCTACATAGAAACCCTTCAGCTCACAATCGTCCCCCTTATTGGTTATTGTTATCGAACCTACCAACTTAGAATCAATAAATGCAAGCCAGGTTTTCTGATTAGTATTCTGTCTTAAATTTGACTTTAAATAATCCTGACTTGCTTTTGTAGCAAACACTGCTCTTGAAAAGCAGTTTTTAGTTAGACCTAATTTATTATTTGTATAAGTTTTTTGATAGGTTTTCTGCAAGAGACGGGTATACGCTTCGATATCACTACCTTTAGCTATCCTAATTTCAACTATTTTCACCAAAACTCCGAATTAAGATCAGGCGTTAAGGTCTAAAAATATACTAGAAAAGTGCAAAATCGCCTTTATATAAATAACCCCCATGCTCACGTTGACGGAGCTTGGGGAGATGGCAAGGCTTATACTTCTACTCCTAGTTCCTTAGCCATTTGTCGATAATTTCCAATATCTTCTCCTCTGTCTTTAAGAGTCGCTACAGCCAATGCAAAAGAGGACATCGTCACGCCGCCGATCAGCTCATGCTCTTCGGCAACAAGCAGCTTGTATGACTCGTCTACCGATGCTAGCTGGAGAAGCCTTGTAACTGCAGATGTAGCAGAATATGATGCAATCTGAAACATGGCAAGCCATCCGTCCGAGTCCTTTATTCTGAGGTGGTCTAACTTTCCATCAATCTTTTCCAGAGCAGCAGTTGCAAATTCAGGGTTATTTACCAACAACTCAAAGAATCTTCCTACCAATTGCTCCTTCCGCTCATCAGAGCTTCTTTCTATCTGCTGAACTAATCTTTTCACAGCTAATTGATGACTATTAGCGTATGTCTCTTTTGGTGGCCTTTCCCTGAATGGCATAAGGATTTTGTTGATTTAAAGTATTTGAATATATGTGTATGCCGTTGTATGCAAGAACTACAAACTTCGTGACGCTTGACGCTTATATAACGTCATGCCCGAATTATTTTAGGTTGATTGCGTGGCAATAAGGAGGTACATGAATTCAGATAAAGATAAGGTAGTAGCATTGCATAAAATGGCCCTACAGCATGCCGGGGCATATGCACGAAGTGGCAAATGGGAGGATGATCTTCAAGACATAGCAGGTACATACTTAAAGAACGGCGAATTTTTGGTTATGGAAGTAGAGGGTGAAATTGTAGCAATGGGGGCATTAAGGAAGATAACAGGTGAGATATGCGAATTAAAAAGAATGAGAGTGGATCCTAGATTCCAGAGAAATGGATTCGGACAGAAAATACTTGCCTTATTGGAGGCCAGGGCCAGCGAATTGGGATTTAGTAAAATTGTACTTGACACTACAGAGAAACAGAAAGTGGCGCAGGCGCTATATCTTAAAAATGGATATTTGGAAGTAAAAAGGGAAATTAATAAGCCAACTGGCATGGAATTTGTATATTACGAGAAAAACCTGCTTTAGAGATCAATCAAGTGCTACTATGCCTGCGCCTTTAACTCTATCTAGAAATTGATCAACATTCGGAACGTCTTCAAATACTTGACTTATCCAAATTTCTCTAGCCTTTCCCTCTGTTCTTTTGAGAAGTTTATACCTTCTACTCCGTGTATTTTCATAAAATCAATTAAACAACTTGGCTTTTACAATATTAAATATTTCCTTGTGTCCATCTGAATTTGGATGAAGTCCGTCTTCTAATAACTTTTTATAATCCTTTTTAATCATAACGTTAAATATCTCTACAAACTGCACATCATTTAATTTGCAAACAGATTTTATAACCTCGTCATACTTCTGTACTGTTTGATTATCATATGAAAGTGAGTCATCCCATCCTGTTGGGACAGTCTTAGATTCATCCACAGGAGTTAATCCTATAAAAACAATTTTACTTGCAAATTTTTTTGAAGTTTTTATGATCTTAGATAGGTTACCTTCGAATGTAACTAAATCTACCTTTCTACCAGAGTCATTTATGCCTATCCCGAAGATTATCATTACTTCATCTTTTTCTTCAATCCGAACAGGTATCTCTTCGTCAAGTCTCTTAATGAGATCGGATGTTTTATCTCCAGATACTCCCAAGTTATACACGGTATAGTATGGATCAAAGTTTTGAGATAACATTCGCATATCAATGAACTTGCGAAGTCTCTGTACCCAACCGCCTTCTTCGTCCCAAGCACCGTATACTATGCTGTCTCCAAAGACCAAAATCCTCATAATTCATTATTTGTTAAGAGGTTTAATTAACCTAATTCTTTTAAATTTATGGAATAAAGTGCAAAATCGCCTTTATCTAAATACCCCTCATAAGGACGGGCATGACGGGATTTGAACCCGCAGCTTACGGCTCCGCAAGCCGCCGTGCTATCCAAGTTACACCACATGCCCATTCGTCAGCTTTTTATACATTCTGCTACTAATCCCTATATACTTCTTTGTGATAGAAATGCCTAAGGCTCAGGGTAAAGTATGCTCGTCATGCGGAAAGCTGACTGATAAGTATGTCCTCTTCAAGTGCCCCAATTGCGGCGAGACAGAGGTAATAAGGTGCAACGAGTGCAGGGAAAACCATACCAAGTACAGGTGCGCCAACTGCTCATTTGAGGGACCTTAATGGGAAAGGTAGCCACTCTGTTCAACGTCTATGCCAATCCCGGGAAGGAGGATCAGGTCTCCAAGGAGATCAAGGAGACGCTCAAGCCGAACAGCATCTCAACCGAGGACATAGCCTTCGGAATAAAGATAATCAAGGTAAGGTTCATACATGAGGACAGCGAGGGAAGCGACAAATTCGAGGAGAAGCTAAGGGAAGTCAAGGAAACCAACAATGTCGAGGTCGCCGAGGAAAGCCTCATTTCCTGATTCAGGGCATCCGGGCTCCAGGTTCCACTTGGTGGCCTGCCCGCTAGAATTCTCAACTCCCATCGCCTTTCCGAAATCCGTCTGTAACTTGCGGGCGGGCTAACCTAATTGGCAATTTCGCAAAAACCACTGCGGACCAGGCGGCATAACATAACCTTTCTGTGTACTGTGCCTCATACACGTCGCCTGCCAAAATAACGAATCCGGAATTTTATACTGCCGACGACAGACTCATCAAGGCCGCAAAGCCGCCTTTCATAAAACACATAAAAGATTTCCAGGCTGATCGCCTAACAGCAATTATTTTAAATGCTCACTTCCTGTATAGTAGCGCGACCATCATGCAGAAAGTAAGGGTATCCTATTTGCTATTGTCCCTATTCCTGCTATCGCAGGTTCTCGGGGCTGCGGCAGTATTCCAGTACCAGTCAAATCCTGCAAGATATGGCTACGCGATCTTCAACGGCTCGACATACGTCAACACGCCAGCAAGCGGCCTCCCGAAGGCAGGAAGCGCCAGATCGGTCTTTGCATGGATATACACGGCCTCTCCGGCAGGCGACATATACTCATACGGGCTGGCATCCAACAACGAGATGGCTACGCTTTACATAAACGGCAACGGCAATCTCTCCTTCAATGGCAATTCCAACAATGCGCAGAGCAGCCTTGCTGTCGCTCCGAGCACATGGCAGCTTGTAGGATACACCTATGCCGCGAATTCAACTTCAATAACATTCTACCTGGACGGAAAGAACCAGACTGTAAGCCTTTCAGGAGGCATGCCATTGCAGACGTCGGGATATGCGCAGTCAGTCATAGGAAAGCAGGCGAACTGCGCAGGCCCGTGCAACAATTTCATAGGGCTCATGTCTAATCTCAGGGTTTACGGCACCGCGTTGAACCGGAGCATGGCGAATGCACTTTATATAGGGGGCCCTACCCTCGGCAAGGAGTCATTGAATGGCATAGCGGCATGGTGGCCGATGAACTGGAGCGTTCTGGACTACGGGGGCAACGGCAATGCCGGTGTTTATTACTCCATAGCGTATGGGAACTTCACAACAACAAAGCCGCTCTCCCTTGTGGCGATGCACGGGGGATCCGTATCGGCCTCGCCATCTGGGGCAGTCTATCCTGCTGGCTCGCTGGTAGGGATAAAAGCAGTTCCCATCACGGGATATTCATTCGTAAACTGGGGCTGCACTGGAATCGCATGCTACAACGGTACAAGCGCCAACGCTACTGTAAAAATGAATGACAATATCACTGAGACTGCGAACTTCAAGCCTTCCGTATTTGTCCTGACAGCGATGGCGAATCCTTCGTATGAGGGAAGGGTGGCGATAGCCGCGAATGCCAGCCTCTACCATATCACAACGCAGGAAGCAAATGTGGGCTACGGAGCAAGCGTCAACGTCTCGGCCTCGCCTAATTTGGGATACGCATTCGTGGATTGGAGCTGCGCAGGCAGCGGCTGCTATTCCGGAAGCAATCCAAACCCTACTCTGACATTATACAACAATATCACTGAGACTGCCAACTTCGAGAAGGCGCCTGTGGTGCTCTCCGCGGTCTCAAGCCCGGCAGCAGGGGGAGTTGCAACGGGAAGCGGGACGTACGCCTCCGGCAAGGCCATAACGATATCCGCAGTTGCGAATCCCAATTATACCTTTGTCAGATGGACATGCACGGGCATAGGCTGCTATTCCGGAACAAACCCGTACCCGATAGTCAATGCCACGGGAAACATAACTGAGACGGCTTATTTCACTCCAGCACAGAAAACCTCTGGCGCCGGCGGTACGCCAGCTTCCGCGTATCTATACTATGTCATTGGGGTGGTCGTGATAGTGATTGTTGCGCTTATACTACTCCGCAAGCCAAAGCCTAAGCGCAGGAGAAGGCACTCAGCGCATAAGGCCTCTCCTTCAGGGAGGCGCAGCGCTTCCCCCCAATCGGAATCAGAGGGTAATGAAAACCCTCTTTGAAGCGTCGTAGGCCTTCATGAGGAATGCGTTTTGGTCATCAACAACCATCTTCTCGTGAAGCTTGCCTAACATCTCGTCCTTTCCCATGTTCTTTGTGCAGACCAATATGATGTTTGCCGTAAAGTACGACGTGTCTAGCCTGTAGACCTCAAATTTCTCGGAGAGGTTCTGCACCAGCGAATCGAGTTCGGGGCCGAGCATCGACCCTATGCAATTGACCGCGAGAATGCCCTTGTCCTTGATGGCGCCGTACGCATCCTCCACGAATTTCCTCTCGTGGAACTCTCCGGGTATCTTTCCGCTAGGATCATATGCATCGAGGATGATGATGTCGTATTCGTTCGGATGGACTGACACATACTCCGCGCCGTCGCCCACTATTATCCTGCTCCTGATGCTCTCCTCCAGGAATCTCTGGTAGATCTCGGCCATGTGCTTGTCCAATTCCACGATGGCGAGATTGGGCTTATCCTGGAACATCTTGGAGAATTGGAATGCTATGGTCCCTCCGCCGAGCCCGATCATCAGCATTTCGGGCTTCTCATACAGGTAGCCGAGAGGCAGGAAGAAATCCCAGTATTCGTGCGTGTACATTGTCTTCTTGTCAATCCTGGAGAATATGACCTCATTGCACCTAAGCGTCCTCACGCTCCCCTTCTGTGTGATGGAGATGACTCGGCCGTCATATTTCACCGAGAATACCTCTTTCTCCTTGTCCAATATGCCAAAAAGGCTCATGCTCTTCCCCTAGATTCGCCATTGCCTATTCCGCTTGCTATCATGTGCGTCGTCCTCAGCAGTGAGATTATCTCTTCCATCCTTCCCGTCGCGCTCTTCTCGTCGATCCCCAGCAACTGCACGTAGAAACCGTTCTTTCTGATGATCTTTATTTTTTTATAGTTTCTTTCTATCATCGCGTTTTTTGCCTTCGCCTGCGGGTTGCCTGACAAGGCCTTTCTCAGGAGGCTTCTTCTCGGCCTCTTCCGGGTGACAGAAACGACTGCAACCCCTAATTCCACGGCAATCTTCTCGAAGTCCATTATGTTGAGCCCTCCAAGGGCTATGCCGTTTGTTGCTATGACCTTTACCTGGTCAGCGAATTTTGATCTCCCTAATGATCTGATAAGATTTTCGGTAGCGTCGTCACCGTCTATACTGACTTCAAACGACAGGGCTCCCTCTATCTGGCCCATTCTTGCCACAAGGCCTATTATGAACTCCCTTCTCCCGTTCCTCCTGAAAGGAGCGCCATTCAGCGCAAGTATCCTCGCACCGGCCTTCAGCAGCATTCAATTACTTGGACTTTGGAAGCTGCGAGGAGAACTCCTTTATCTCGTCCTGCACTTCCTCCACAGCTTTAAGCACCAGCGCCTTCGCCTTGTTAGCCTTGACCACGAGCCTAGGCTGTCCTATCTCGGGGTGCTCCTTGACCACGCCTGCGAAGTCAACGTCCTTGTTGTTTATGAGCCTGTCCTTTATCAGCTCCGCGATGCCCCTGTCTGCTCCGCCGAATTCCAGGATTATGCTCTTAGGCTCTTCCTCTATTATCTTCAATTCCATACTAACCAGCACTAGGATTTATCGGTAATATATGCAATAATCATTTATAAAAACCTACTCTCATGGCGCCTGCCTGATTGTCTCCAACGGAATTCCTGCAGTATTCCCTACAGCCCCGGATACACAACAAATAAATACTTGATGCACCCTTACTTTATGCTATATACAGTCTCATCTCCTTCGGTGGATTGATGGCAAACATATTTGAAATAGAGAGCGATCAGCTCGTGAAAAGAGCAGCAGAAAGGCTCAGGGAGCAGAACATACAGAAGCCTAGCTACGTCGACTACGTCAAGAGCGGCGCAGGGAGGGACAGGTCCCCGAATGACGACAGCTTCTGGTACATGCGATGCGCATCGATACTCAGGCAGACGTATGTAAATGGCCCCATAGGGATCTCAAAGCTGAGGACAAGGTATGGGAACAGGAAGAGGCACATAGTTACGCATCCGCACCACAAGAGGGCGGGAGGAAGCATAATAAAAGACGCATTTGACACGCTCGAGAAGGAAGGCTATGTCAAGAAGACGGAGGAAGGACGGATCATAACTGACAAAGGCAAGTCATTCCTTGACAAGGTGGCCAACGAGCTGCTGAAGGGCAAGGGTGCATGAGCAGTGGCTGAAGATAGCGAGAACGAGCAGCAGAACAATGCGAGAAAAAGGATGGCAGCCCGGATGCGTGCCGTGCAGATAGAGCAGCAGAAGAGAGAGATCGCAAGGAAATACACGACAATCGAGGCATACGAGAGGCTGATGAACGTCAGGCTCTCGAACCACGAGCTCTATGCGCAACTGATGGACATAATCATAGCGATGATACAGAGCAAGAGGATAACGTCAAAGCTGACGGAGCCGCAGCTCAAGGAGATCTTGGCAAGGCTTACATACAAACCAGAATCGACAATAACGTTCCAACACAAATAGGTTTTCAAAATGGGAAAGAAGAGTCTTCGAAAGAAGCTAATGCTTGGAAGCAAGCTTAAGCAGAACAGGAGAATTCCGGTATTAGCTGTGCTAAGGACGCACAGGAGAGTGCAGTCCAACAGGTTCCAGAGGAGCTGGAGGCACAAGAAGCTTAGGATAAAGGAGTGATTTTTTGGCAACTACGGCTACACCTACGACAAAGACAATAAGGACGATTAACTTCAGCAGGAAGATGTTCAGGACGCACATGCCGAGGAGAATAGGCAACGCCGTAAGGATAATGAAGGAGGAGATTGCGAGGCATGCGAAGACCGACCCGGAGAATGTGAAGATAGGGGGAGAGCTCAACAGGTATCTGATGCTTGGCGCAATTCAAGGATTCTACGGAGTCAAGGTCGAGGTGGAGAAGACGGGGGACATGATCAAGATAGACCTCGCGGAAAAGAGGAAGCAGGTAGCACCTGCCCCGGCGGCAAAGGAGTCCAAGGCAAAGGCCGGAGAGAAAGCACAGGCAACGGCGCCAGCTCCAAAGACTGAAGAGAAGACGGCCGCCCATGCAAAGGCGGAGCCTGCCAAGAAGGAGAAGAAAGAAGTCAAGCCGAAGGCGCCGAAACAGGAGGAGGCACCGAAGGTCTAGTTAACATGCCCATTGCAAAAGCCAATCTCTATGGAAACGATTTCATAGGCGCATTCTCCGTATCTAACGACAACATTACCATAGTCGGCGGAAGCCCCGGCGGCAGCGGCGAGAGTATCATGCGCGAGAACCTCAAGACTGAGGTCGTAGAGTCAATGGTCAACGGCTCTGACCTTCTGGGAATATATTCTGTCCTCAACTCAAAGAACCTGATACTCCCGGAGATGGCTTACCAGAGCGAGATAGACAGGCTCAAGGACAAGCTAAACGGGATTGAGATAAGTGTATTTGGCACGAGCCTCAACGCCCTGAGGAACAACATCCTCGCGAACGACAAGATAGCCATAATCAATCCCAGGTACAGCGAAGCCGAATCGAAGCAGATCGAGGACATGCTCGGCGTCGAAGTTGTCAAGATGGCAATCGGCGGTTTTGAGACGGTGGGCGCAAACAACATCCTGACGAACAAGGGAATGGTGATGAACAACAGGGTCTCCGAAGAGGAAGAGGCGCTGCTGAAGGAGCTCTTCAAGAATGTCTCCCAGTCAACCGCGAACCTGGGTTCGGTGAGCATAGGGCTATGCACTATAGCGAATTCGAACGGCATGGTCGCAGGAGGCTCCTCCACGGGATTCGAGTTGGCTAACATGGCCGAAGGGCTCGGCCTGGAATAATCTTCTCCTTTCGCAAGATATAAAAAGAGCAAATCACCCATAGTATCGATTGCATGGCACAGCAGAACAACCAGATGTCTGTCGCCGAGGCGCAGGCGCAGCTAAGATACCTTCAGAGCGTCTACTCGCAGCAGTATGAGCTTATCGAGAACGAGATCGCAACATTCGGCATAGCCATGGGGGCAGTCCAGAGGAATCTTGACATGCTTGAGAACAAGGACAGGCTCTCCAACTCCACTGTGCTGATAAACGGGGAGGGCGGAGCGTACATCGAGGCGAACATAAAGTCGCTGAGCAAGGTCATGGTCTACATCGGAGCAGGATATCTTGTGGAGAAGAACGTTGAAGAGGCGGAGACTTATCTGAAGGGCAACAGCAAGAAGCAGGAAGAGACCATGAAGAAGCTGCTGGAAGACAAGCAGAAGGTAGAGAAGGAACTGGTCAACATCTCCTACAAGCTCTCGGCGCTGGAACAAGGTGCAGGTCCCACAAGCGTGAGATGACTGTAGATGTTTGAAAATTTAAAGAAGAAATTCTCTAGTTTTATAGGCTCCATCTCGAAAAAGGAGGAGGAGAAGGCTGAAGAACAGGCTATTGTGGAGGCGAAGGAAGAGATAAAGGAGATCGAGAGCCAGCCACAGATGCAGCAGCAAGCTCCTGTGCAGGAGGAGAAAGCGCATGAACCTGTCCGTGAGCCGGCCACGCAGACGATAGCGCCTAAGGAAGAGCACAGGGTTTTGCCAAAGCCGCAGCTGGCAGAAGGGCTGATGCCGGAAGCGAAGCAGGCGGAATTGAAGGCAGGGCAGAAACAGGAAACGCCGCGTCAGGCGCAGCCTCCTCCGAAGGTCACGATGGGCACGAGGTTGAAGGGCATCTTCATGCGCGAGGTGAAGATAAGCGAGAGCGATGTCGACCCATTCCTTGAGCAATTGAAGACCTCCCTGCTCGAATCTGATGTCAATTACAACGCATCGGAAAAGATACTGGGGGAGATAAGGAAGGAGCTGATATCGAAACCCATCGGGTCCAGGGACATAGGAGGCGAGATAACAGGGATAATACGCAGCTCCATACTCAGCACGCTGAGCAAGGGGGTCTCGAAGAACCTGCTCGAGCGCGCTAATGAAAAGAGGCAAAGCGGAGAGCTTCCATTCAGGATCCTTTTCACTGGGCCCAACGGCGCCGGCAAGACGACAACCATCGCAAAGGTCGCCAACATGCTGATGAAGAACGGCTTCTCCTGCGTGATATCGGCAAGCGATACGTTCAGGGCAGCCGCAATAGAGCAGACAGTACACCATGCAAACAGGCTGGGCGTCGAGGTAGTAAAAGGGAAATACGGCGCAGACCCGGCAAGCATAGCCTTCGATGCCGTCGCGCACGCGAAGGCTGCGGGGATCAATGTGGTATTGATAGACAGCGCGGGAAGGCAGGAGACGAACAAGAGCCTTATGGAGGAGATGAAGAAGATGGTCAGGGTGGCGAGGCCTGACATGAAGATATTCATAGGCGAGAGCATAACCGGCAACGCGCTCCTTGAGCAGGTCAGCCAATTCAACGAGGCAATAGGGCTTGACGGGGTAATACTGACAAAGCTCGACGCGGACGCAAAAGGCGGAAACACGCTCTCGATACTCAGCGGCGCCAGCGTTCCCATCCTTTACTTCGGCGTCGGCGAAAAATACGAAGACCTTGTGCCTTACGATCCGAACTTCATAATCAACAACATAGTGCCAAACTGACAAATGCGCAGATTTTGGAGAAATCTTTTTAAAGGCTATGTTCTTATACAATTGATGCCGTTCGACCAGGCCATACTGCAGAAGGGGAATGCTGCGATTGTACTTAGGCAGAGGAACATATCCACTTCGGATTCTTCGGCTTTCCTCTCTGATGTTCTCCGCGTCGGAGACTTTTCGGCAAGATGGAAGGACGAACTGAAGTTCATGAGGGAATACAGGAGCCTTCTCGCGGATCCTGCATTTACAAGGCAGACTATAGATGGACGAGGCCAACCGGTGATCCTTACTCCTGGGCTGTGCGGCGGAAATTGGATAGAATCCTTCAGGCCGATGGAAGAATGGCTAAAACGCAACAATTTCACTCCTATAAACGTAGGCATATCCTTGAACACCCTACACCCTGCCGCTGCGATGGATAAGATAGCGGCAAAAGTGAGGAGCGCGCATGAGGAGACAAAAATGAAGCCCATCTTATTGGGCAACAGCCTTGGAGGCATAGAGAATCTGTTCTACGCCAGGTATCATTCATCCGAGATTAAACGCAACATAACGATCTGCACGCCGCACATTGCGCCGATAGAGATAAACTCCATTGTCAAGGCCACAATAATGGGGTTCGCATGGGCCTTCGGCAGCGAAAGCGTCGCAAAGTTGATTACCGGAGCGATGGAGCACCCGATAGTGCCTACCATATCAGTGCGCGCAAAATATGATGGCGTGGTCAAGCCGGAGTCCTGCGTGAGGCCAGGGATAGAGAACATAGAGGTTGACGCGACGCATCTTGGCGCCCTTGTGAACCCGAATACCTTCAAGGCACTGGCCAGAGTCTTGGCCTGAAGAAAAACTATTTATAGGATCAAAACCCATTGGTCATAGATCGGATGGGAGAGAAAATCGCAGTGATCGATAGCGGAGGAAGGGGCTCGGCGCTTGTCAGGGGGTACGCAAGGAGCCCTAGGGTAGAATCCGTTTTAGCCATACCTGGAAACGACCTGATGAAGATCGGGCAGCATAAGTCTGTGGAGACCTTCCCAACAGTGAAGACCACCGACGTCGGGGCAATCGTCCAGATATGCAGGGACAGGAAGATATCATTTGTAGACGTAGCGCAGGACAACGCCGTTGAAAGAGGGCTTGTAGACGCTCTCCAGAAGGCAGGAATACTGGCGCTGGGGCCTAGGCGCATCGCAGGCATAATCGAATGGAGCAAAGTCTTCGCAAGGAGCTTTGGGGAAAGGCACAGCCTGCTGCAGCCTGAATGGCATGCATTCGCTTCGGAAAATGGCGCAATCAGCCATGCCGAGTCGGCGCAAGGCAAGCCTATGTTCATCAAGGCCGATGGGCTCTGCGAAGGCAAGGGCGCGATACCTGCAAGAAACACAACTGAAGCGATAGGCGCGATAAAAGAGATGAAGAACTTCAAGAACGGCGCCGGCAGGACATTCCTGGTCGAGGATTGGATGAAAAATGAAGACGGCACCGACGGCGAAGAATTCTCCGCATTCGCCATAAGCGACGGCAGGAACGTAGCCATTCTCGGATATGCGCAGGACCACAAGCGAGCTAACAATTTTGACGAAGGAGCAAACACCGGGGGCACCGGATGCGTCAGCAAGCCGATGGTCTTGACTGATGATATAAAAGCGGAGGTCTACGGGATATTTGAGAGGACAATAACTGGCTTGAAATCTGAGAAGAGGGAATATAGGGGCATCATATATCTGGGAGGGATGCTGATAAGGGAAGGGGGCGTCCTCAGGCCTTATGTCGTGGAGTTCAATTCAAGATGGGGAGATCCTGAAACGCAGGCGATCCTTCCAGGCATAAAGAATGACCTCTTCCTGATGGGGGCCAAGGCTGCATCAGGAGACCTTTCCAGAATAAAGATCCTGCATGACGGCAAAATTAGGGTGACTGTGGCAGGGATGTCGAGAGGTTACCCGGGTGACTACAGCGCAGCCAGGGGAAAGGAGATATTCGGTTTGGAACGCGCGATGCGATTGGATGGTGTCGAGATCTCCGGCGCAGGAGTCAAAGTCGTGGATGGACACTATTTTGCAAACGGAGGCAGGCTCTTCTACGTAACCGGAGAAGGCAGGAATGCAATTGAGGCCAGGGAGAAGGCATACTCTGCTTTGGCCGGCATTTCTATCGAAGGTAACAACCTGCACTACAGGACTGACATAGGGTGGAGAGACGTAGAAAGGCTAAACCTTGCAAGAAGAGCCTGAACTGCCGATTCACGGCGCCGTGTACCCTGATGCCCAGGAGCCCGTAAAATTAACACCTGAGGTGTAATTTACATTATTCAGGTTGCCGCTGTAGTCGTTGGCGTTGCCGTTCAGCGGCCACCATCCCACTAGGCGGCTCAAATCAATAGGCACGCCTCCTATGCCTTCATCATAAAGCGCCGTCACCTCGTTGGCCGTGAGCGAGCTGTTGTACACCTGGAGATTCGCAAGATAACCGTAAAATACGGAATTTTGATAGCCCTTCCCTATGAACCATGTCGGGAGGGCCCACACTGTGGAAGGGGAGCCTCCTGTGCAGACATTCGGAGAGCCTCCATCAATCCACACTTTCTCCCCATATGGGCTGCCTCCCCATTCCATAGCCACCTGATACCACGAGTAATTAAGGAACGACGTGTCTGGCACTGTGATGCTGCACGCAGCGCTGCCCATCCTGAAATACCAATTATTGTCTCCCCCATATTTGAAAATCTCCAAAGCATTTGAATCGCCATAGGAATCACCTGTAACCCCGTATGAACCTCCAAGCCCAAGTATGCCGTATTGCCCGCTGTTTGGGTTATTGGCCCAGGATTTCTTTATCCACATGATCACTGTTCCCTGGGAGAGCGAGGCGGAAGAGGGTATCGGTGTTGTCATATACCCGTTCTTAAACTGCGCGACATACTGCGGCAGCTCGTTGTTGCAGGTTCCCTCCAGATTAATGAATGAAGTAGTTCCTGGGCCTTGTGGCCTGTAGACTTGGCAAGACCCTGCGGAAACTTTCGGAGCAAGGTTAGCTGAGTTGAAGAAGCCTAATCCGAAGAGGGCTCCCAGAACCACTGCGATGATGAGTATGGCCCACCCGTAGGTCATCAGGTATTCCATCGCGCTTTGGAGCATCAGTCTGCCAGGCAAATCTATACCTCGTTTCTAGGATTGAGTATCTTCTTCAATGTCTCTTTGTCGAGAATCTTCATCTGGATGCAAATTTCCATTACGCTCTTCTTCTCCCTATACGCCTTTCGGGCAATCTGCGCCGCCTTCGCGTAGCCTATATGCGGGGAAAGCGCTGTAGCTATGGATGTATCCATCTTCACATAAGCCGCTATCCGCTCCCTGTTCGCCTTAAGGCCCCTGACGGCCTTCTCCGCAAAAATTCTCGCGGCGCTTGAAAGTATGCTTATGGAGAAGAGAAGATTGTAAATTATGACAGGCTCGAAGACATTCAGCTCGAGCTGTCCTGCAGTTACAGCCTCCCTTATGGCAGTGCCGTTGCCTATGACCTGGAAGCAGACCATGTTCAGCATCTCAGGTATGCTCGGGTTTATCTTCCCTGGCATTATGGACGACCCTGGCTGCGCCGCCGGAAGCAGTATCTCGTCTATTCCGGAATTCGGCCCTGAGGCCATTAGCCTGAAATCATTCGCTATCTTGCCCAACGCCACCGCGGCCTCGACAAGCGAGTCGCTGAGGTCCAGCTCCGAGACTCTGCTTTGCATGTCAGCAAACATGTTCTCCGACTTCTTGAATTCAGCGCCGAACGCCTTGCTGAGCTCTGCCAGCATGTACTTTGTGTACTCCGGGCTTGCGTTTATTCCCGTTCCCACGGCAGTCCCGCCTATGGGGAGCCTGAGCAGTTGAAACCCTGAGAGCCTGACGGCCCTGAGTCCCTGCCTCACTTCTCCGGCATAGCCCCTGAACTCCTGGCTCATTTTTATTGGCACAGCATCCTGCAGATGCGTCCTTCCCGTCTTGACTATGCCCCTGAACTGCTTTGACTTGGATTCCAGCTCCTTTTCAAGGACTTCAAGGGACTTGACCAGGGGCCTCAATGCGACAAGGCACGATATCCTCATGGCCGTCGGGAAAGTATCGTTGGAGGATTGCGACATGTTGACGTGGTCATTCGGATGCACAATTGAATAATTGCCCTTCCTTCCCCCCATGATCTCTATGGCCCTGTTCGCTACAACTTCGTTGACATTCATGTTGGTGCTGGTACCTCCTCCTGCCTGGAAGGTGTCGACTACGAATTGGTCTGCGAGCTTGCCTTTCAGTATCTCGTCGCATGCCTTTACTATCGCCCTGCATCTCCTTTGATCCAGTTTTCCGGCATTCATGTTGGCTATGGCCGCGCATCTTTTGAGCATGACATATGTCAATATGAATTCTTTCTGGAGAGGCATGCCTGAAACCTTGAAATTTTCCAGCGCCCTCGCAGTTTCCGAGCCGTAGTATGCGCCTGCAGGCACTTTCACTCTGCCGAGCACGTCTCTTTCAACCCTGTACTTCATCGCCTTTACCCTTCCCTTTTCCAACATTCAGATACTCCTTGAACATATCAAACTTTAAAGCTTGTATTGCAGCCGCAGGATCTACGCCTTTCGGGCAAACCTCAGAGCATGCCCCCGCGAACTCGCATCCCCAAACGCTGTCGAGGTTGTCTACAACATTAAGCCTTTTCTCGCCCTTCTGGTCTCTCGAGTCCAAATGGTATCTCTGCACCTGCGAGAGCGCCTGCGGGCCTACGAATTTGGGATTGGAGTTTACTACCGGACACGCGTCCATGCAGAGTCCGCACATGATGCAGTACGAGTAAGGAAGATAAGCGTCGCGCTCCTCCTTGCTCTGCTTGTACTCCGATGCGGCCTTCCTCTGCTCGGCAGTGTTCTTCCTGTACAGCCCCGGCTCTATGGACTTGTGCTTTTCAAAAAAGTCATCGAAATCGGTGACCAGATCCTTCAAGAGGGGATGCGCCTGCATCGGCTCGACCTCTATCTTCCCGTCTTTTGAATTGTCAAGCAGGCCTGTCTCGCACGCCAGTACCGGCTTTCCGTTGACCACCATCCCGCACGACCCGCAGATTCCCATCCTGCAGCTGTATCTGATTGCAAGCGAGCTGTCCTGTCCGGATTTTATCGAGAGAAGCGCATCAAGGACTGTTGTGAACCTGTTTGCGTTTACCTTGTAAGGCGTCAACTCAAGCCTCTTCTTCTCCATGTTAAATCTCCTGAGTTCAACCTCGATGTCCTGCCCTCCTGCCTTCTTATCCGGCATCCTGCCATGGGGGCCTATCTCCACAGGGCGATTCAGGCTTTTGGCGCTTCCCTTCTTGTTTACGAAGACCTCGAGGTAACCCATCCCAGCGTAGACCAGAAGTCCTACTGCTATCAAAATCTCAAGAATCCTTATCCCGGCCGGAGAGGAAAGCGCTGTCGCAAAGACATCCAGCGCCAAGAACAGCGGCACAAGTATCATTGCGGCGTAAAGCGATAACATGTATCTGGAGGCTTTCATGCGAACCACAAAACCGTCAACACTACGAATGCGATCGCCCAGACGGCGATCCCTGCGTATGGGAATATCCTGTAAACACTATCTACCTCCCTGCGCTTCTGCGTGAGGGCGAAGTAGTCGCTGAACTTGCCGAACGCTGCGCCCCTGCTTGAGACCAGGGAGAATGCCTTGAAAGCGGAGAAGAGCTGCGGGGTGAAGAGAATCCATACGAGGAGAATGAGAAGCCTGGACGCTAGGAGGACAGATGCGTTGGGGTAGAGCAGGCTTGCGGCTATCATAGCTGCGCTTATTGGCGCAACGAATATCAGGATCCTATAAAACAGCATGTGGAAGAGCGCAGCGATGTCGAATCTCGCAAGCCTGAAGATGTTCGACTGCCTTCCCCTTACGTCGTAAGATTTTTCCATCAATACACCCTTGCCTCGGGCTTCCACCGCGTTATGGTGACAGGCAGATAGGAGATATTCAGGCCGCTTCCCCTCTTGTGGATTATGCTGTGCCTGAGCCATTCCTTGTCGTTCCTGTTCGGATGCTCGAGGACCGCATGGGAGCCCCTGCTCTCCTTCCTGTTCATCGCGGCCTCGACTGTGACTGTTGCAAGGTCGAGGAGGTTGCCGAGCTCGAGCACGTTGGTGAGGTTTGTGTTGTATGTCCTGCCCCTGTCTCCCATGTATATGTCTGAAAACTTTTTCCTTAGGCTAGCAATCTTCTCCCTTCCCTTCTTCATCTCCGAGGTTTTCTTGTACACGAAGAAATGGGCGTCCATCGCCTCCTCCAGCTCTGCCTTTATCTCATAGGGATTGTTCTTTCCGGAGGCGTTGATGAGCGATTCTATCCTTCTCTCCTCCTTCTCGGCATAATTGTAAAATTCTTTCGAATGGCCGGCCTTCGCCTTCCTCAGGTATCCTGCAGCTTCGCTGCCTGCCAGCCTTCCCCAGACGGAGCATTGGCTGAGCGAATTGCTGCCGAGCCTGTTGGCTCCATGGACGCTCACACAGCCGCATTCGCCCACGGCCCAGAGCCCTTCTGCAGGCCCTCCGTCCCTTTTCATGACATGGCCATTGATGTCAGTATGTACGCCTCCCATGGTGAAGTGCGTCCCGGGCCTTACGGGTATGGGCTCCTTGCCGGGGTCTATCTTCAGCATACGCTTCGATATCTCCGATATCATGGGAAGCTTCTCTGCCAGTCTCTCCGGCTCGACGTGCCTGAGGTCCAGGTGCACATACTCCAATCCGTATTCCTCCTTTCCGAATCCCCTGCCCTCTCCGATCTCTGTCATTATCGCCCTTGAGATTATGTCCCTCGGCGCCAGCTCCATCTTCGACTTTGCGTACCTCGCCATGAAGCGCTCGCCTTTCGAGTTAAGCAAATATGCCCCCTCCCCTCTCGCCGCCTCGCTTATCAGTATGCCGCTGGGCACCAGCGCTGTCGGATGGAACTGGACGAATTCCATGTCCTTCAGCGGGAACCCTGCGTTGAAAAGCAGCGCCGTGCCGTCTCCTGTGGCCGAATGCGATGTCGTGGTGAACTTGTATATGCGCGAATATCCTCCCGTTGCTATTATTCCTGCCCTTCCTTTGAATGCCACACGCTCGCCTGTCGGCAGGTCTATGGCGAAGATTCCTAGGAACTTGTCTTTGTGGACAAGCACCGAAGTGGCGAAATGCTCATGAAATATCTCGATATTGCCCATGCCCAGTATCCTGTCGTACAGGGCGCGCATCATGAAGAAGCCCGTCTTGTCCGCAGCGAACGCTGTCCGCGGTATGCTCATGCCCCCGAACGGCCTCTCCTCTATGTTCCCATTTTCCACCCTGTTCCATGGCACTCCTATATGGTCAAGGTATTTTATCTCCTGCGCCGCGTTCTTGACAAGTATCTCAACGGCATCCTGGTCCGCAAGATAATCCGATCCCTTGATTGTGTCATAGGCATGCAAATCCTGGGAGTCATCGCTTGTCCCGGGATACAGGACTCCTGATATGCCTCCCTCGGCGGAGACTGAGTGGCTCCTCATCGCGTGCAGTTTTGAGATTATGCATATCCTGAGGTCCTTGTCTGCCTCGGACGCATGGATCGCGGCCTTGAAACCCGCTATCCCGCTCCCCAAAATAACAAGGTCAAAGTCTAAGACTTTCATGATTCCCAATTTCCTATGAAACTGAAAAGTCTAAAAGGATTGGTAGGATTTAAAAGAGTGCTCTGTGCCTATGTTATCAGTGACGAACACCCCTGCGGAAGGCTTGGTGAGAAAGCTGTACATAAGCGAGCTCCTCGATTACGAGATCTACAGCAGGCTCGCCGACGCCGAGGAGAATGCAGAGCTGAAACATCTTCTGAAAAAGCTGGCCAACACCGACAAGCGCCACATGCATCTCTGGGGCAAGGCCGCAAGCATAACCGAGCCGTATGTCGCATCAAGATTCGCAAGGTTGAAGATATCTGCCTATCTTATCGCCGAGAGGCTGCTCGGCGCGCCGTTTGTCCTCATGATACTAAGCAAAAACGAGATATCTGCGCTGGAGAGGTATACTAACGCAATTAAAGGCAAGAGGCTCAACGCCGAGGACAGCAAGAGGCTCAGCCTGATAATAAAGGAGGAAAGGGAAAACCAGGCGGAGATACAAGAAAAGGCCGTCAAGTACAGCAGCCAGCTCAGTAACATAAAGTCGATAGTCCTAGGGCTGAATGACGGGCTTGTCGAGGTCCTGGCTGCAGTCGCAGGGATCGCAGCCATAGCTTCATCCAGCGTAATAGTCGCGCTTGCAGGAATAATAATAGGCATATCCGGCACGCTTTCAATGGCAGGCGGCGTCTACCTCTCGGCAAAATCACACGGGCTTCTTGGGGAGGACGAGGTCGATTACGACGTCAAGGGGAACTCCACGCCCTTCAGTGAGGCGCTCTACACCGGCATATATTACTTCATCGGCGCGTTCGTCTCGGTGCTGCCCTTCCTGCTCGGCCTCTCGGGATTCGAGGGCATAATAACCTCAGTCATCCTCGCAAGCCTGGTGCTGACGACGGCATCTGTCCTCATAGCCGTGGCCAGCGGCACCAGCATAAGGAAAAGGGTATTCGAGATGCTCGCCATATCGCTTGGCGCTGTGGCGATAACAGTGATATTGGGCACAATAGCCAGATTGTACTTCGGAATAGTCATCTGATGCGATTACCAACAGTAATTTTCTATATCCAAAATATTATATAGGAGCCACTACCCATCCGAAGGCATCATCATGGGCGAGAATGTGGCAAACAAGGATGTGCAGATATATGTCATAGCGGACTATGGAAAGGGAGACCCCGCATTCGCTGAGGTCTATCAGTTTGTGAGCAATCTGCTGCCCCACGCTGACATCAAGGAGGTGCACGTAGACCCGCTGAACACGACTAACACGGGATTCTGGATCAATCAGCTTGCCCTCAATCATGCGAAACTGCAGGCTAGCGGGGATCTGACCAAAAAGACATACTTTTACGTGAACACAGCTCCCAGAAGGGACAACAAAGACGCGAGAAGGAATAACGAGGGAGAGGGCCTGGTGTATGCAAAGCTGAAAACAGGGCTTGAGATAGTAGGGGTATTCGCAGACGATGTTTTTTCGCTTGTTAAGCCCCTGATAGAGGAGTTGCGCGTGATCGACATACGGAGGGACGGGGATCAGTTCAGATCAAGAGACATATTTCCATACGCGCTGAAGGACATTGTTAACGGCAACTATTCCATTCTCGGGAAAAAAATGGACATAAGCTCGATACAGGATCCGGAAAGCGGCATAATAGCGCATGTAGACGGATATGGGAACATCAAAACAACCTACATGCCTTCAGATCTGGGCCATCTCACGCCAGGCGATGAGGTAAAGGTGGTCGCGCGCGATCTGGATCTGTGCGCTGCCTATGTAGGTGGCATATTCGGCGTAAAGGAGGGGCAGCTCTGCGTTGCTCCCGGATCTTCCGGGGAAAAGGGAAACCGGTTTATAGAGCTAAGCGTGAGGCATGGCAGCGCCGCCGCCGCCCTGGGCCACCCGAAACCCGGAGAAACGCTTTTGGTGGAAAATCTGGTGCCGAAGAAAGCCGCGCTCAGGAGCTAGTTTTAGGTTTAGATGCCCATGGAAGCGAAGCTATCTGTTAATTCTAAAACACTATGCCAGGTTGTCCGAGAGATAAAGGAGGACATATCCTCCGGAACGCTCCCTTCTGAAATGCATCTTAGGAGGGTTTGGGCAGGGGTGTTTAGGAATCCCGAGGAATCGTTGAAGGAAGAGTGCCTCGATCTGATTAGGAGAAGCATCGATAATGCTTCTTCAATGGGTCTGGAGAAGATTTTGGGCATGACATTCAATTCTTGGAGAATAAAAGTGCCTCCATCGAACCTTGTAGACGGTCTATTCGACCCTGAAACCAGCCCATTGCTGGCCTTCGAAAAGGGGGAAGTGGTGGTCATTCCCAACCTAATAGGCGGCATACCGCTTTGCTGCATCGCGATAAATGCCATGAGGTCCATAGGACGCGACCCTGCCGGCTTTTCAATTGCAGGATATTCAAAAAACGGCGACACCAAGTTTGAGGACGGTGGAGACATGGGCGGCAAGGTCTACATCCCTGGCAGTGAGGCGGAAAACGTGGCGCAAAACTTTGAAGGCAAGAAGGCGCTCCTGGTAGACGATACGGAAAACATAGGGGTCAGCCTGAGAATATTGAAGATAGGCATTGCCTCCCGGATGAAATTCTCGAAAATCTTCAAGCTGACAGACAAAGGCCTGGGAAAAGTCGACTAGCCGCCCAGAAGCCGGAGACCAGATAAGCTTTATATACATTAACGAGCCTTCTTATTACAATTCATTTAGTTTAGTGGATATTTTGAGCGAAGAGATTTCATACGTCTCCATGAAGGAAATAAGGAACGGGAGATTCATTCTTATAGACGGCCTGCCATGCCGCGTTGTTGAGATAGAGACATCTGCTCCCGGAAAGCACGGAGCGGCAAAGATGAGGATCACCGCTGTAGGTGTATTCGACGGCGCGAAGAGGACGCTTCTGAAGCCGAGCGACGCCGACGCAGAGGTGCCTATAATAAACAAGAAGAAGGCGCAGGTTGTCTCCATATCGGAGCCGAAGGCGCAGTTAATGGACTCAGAGACATACGAGACGTTTGAGATCGATATGGGGGAGGAATTCAAGGAGGCATTGGAACCCGGAGCAGAGGTCGAACTTCTGGTCTACGGGGACAAGAAAGCAATTTCTAGGATTTTGAACAGCGCGTGATAACGATGGAGATAAGCATAAGCGACGAGAAAGAGAACAAACTATTCGGCAGGAAGGAGATATCCTTCACTGCGACTTATTCCGGCAGCAAGACGCCCTCAAAGGAGGAGATAAAGCAGGAGATCTGCAAGAAGCTGAGCCTCCACCCTGAGCTCACAACCGTGATAAAGGTGACGCAGGCGTTCGGAAGGAACTCAAGCGAGGTGCTTGTGCGTTCATATTCAAAGAAGGAGACCATGGAGCGCCTGGAGAGGCAGCCTAAGAAGGATGCAAAGGCAGCCCAGGCCGCAGCACCAGCGCCCGCGCCGAAGGCGGCGGCTCCTGCAAAGGCAGAGGAGAAAAAGGAGGCGCCGAAGGAGGAGAAGAAGGAAGAGGCTAAATAGGTATAATTATGGCAAAAGACGCAAAAGGCAAGAAGGGCTTCGTTTTCAAGGAAGCCGAGAAGATGTGCCCGAAGTGCGGGGTCAGGATGGGTAGCCACGCTGACAGGTTCTCATGCGGCAAGTGCGGCTACACCGAGATGAAGAAGAAGGGGGCCTGACTAAATCCAGAGAAAGAGCGGCAAGGGGAATACTGCAAAAAACAATGAAAACAAAGTGAAGAACTTCATTGTCTTCCTTCTAATTATACTGCCGCTCATTATCATAGCTGCCATAGCGGCTGAAGCCCTGGGATTTTTCGGGCTATCGCAGAATAGCGTCGCGTTCGCCGGCGATGCCGCCCTCGGCATAATGTTTCCGCTTTCAACATTGATATATCTCAAGGTTTACAGGAAGAACAGCAACAGGGAGATTCTTGACGGTCTGGGATTGGGCAGGAACAAGTTGAATCTGGGAATGATAGCGATAGGCGTGATTATTTTCTTCATAATAACGCTCATGAGCCTGGGAGTCGGCCTTCTGCAGAATATCATACATACTCCGATTAACACAAACGTAAGCATCGCTCTGGCCGGAGCGCCGCTCTGGTTCTATGTCTTCGCGGCGGTGATAGAGCCCATCAACGAAGAGGTGCTTTTCAGGGGGTTCATGGTGCCAAGGATAGGGATCATCCTCAGCTCGATCATATTCGGGATTCTGCACTATACCTATGATTCTACCTTTGCAATAGAGGTGATCGCAGCTGTGGTCTTCGGGCTTATAGCAGGATACGCCTATAGGAAAACAGGCTCCCTGTATCCTTCAATAATCGCGCACATTCTTATCAATACGCTCGCCATCGTGGCGCTTCTCTGAGTCAGCGTATCTGGTTGTACTCCTCCTTGGGCTTCTTTAGGAAAGCGCTCCGCCTGCTGCACATTTCGTAGTCGAGCAGCTCGCTTACGAAGAGCTTTTCCACCGAACTGCCTCTCTGCCGCCCATCACATAGGAATGAAAGCAGCAAATCCTTTTAAATTCCCTCCTTTTAATATGTCCGAACAAAATGGGAGCGCCTAGCGAATCCATAAAAACGCAGCAGAAAACCAGCAGCCAGAAATATTTTTGGGAAACATTTTGTCAGAAGGCCAGGGCGCAGAGCGCAATGGAGTACCTGATGACCTACGGCTGGGCAATACTCATCATCGCAGTGGTTCTGGGGGCGCTCTTCGGATTAGGCTTCTTCAACTCCGCCAATCTTGCGCCGAAGGTATCTGCGGGAAGCTGCCAGGTATACAGGCCACAAGGCCCAGGAACTACTTCATTCATTAATTTGGAGGGAACCTGCAACAACGAGCTGCCGCAGTACGTCGGTCTCTTCAATTATCCTTCAAATCCGGCCGTAACATCGGGCAGTCCTGGGATCCTTCAGCAGGCGTCGTTCTCGCTCTGGTTGTACATAGTACCACCTTTGGGC